>CAZGYL010000214.1:0-8149 GCA_964529985.1 uncultured Planctomycetia bacterium
GTCGTGTTGGGCTGAAGTCCTCCCACTGTGTATTGCGTCTGCCCGGGCGACGGACGAGCGGCAGGCCGATCGAAGTCGAAACCATCGCGTGACGTGGCCAGGTAGATCGCGTAACTTATCCGGGAAGGAGGACTGCGGTCGTCAAGTGCCGGGAACCATGAAAGCCTCACTGAGCTCGGCCCGAGCACCTCGGCTTCCAAGCCGTGGTATAGAAAAAACGGCGGTTTTGTGTCGGGCAGGTCGCGCGTTACAAAATGCACGGGGAGCGTGACGGGCGAGGCGGTAAGGTCAAGCTCTCTGCCTTCTTGGTCGCGGATTCCGGGCAGTATCTCAATTCGGTAAGGATGAAGGGGTAAGCGAAGGGGAGCTTCGGGCACGAGAGCATAGGCGGTTTCTTTCTGCTCAGGCTCAACGCGATACTGAATGGTTTCGTTGGACTCTTCATCGATAATCTTAACATGAGTGGGGGTGATTGTTTGCGGATCTGGAGGGACGGAGAAAGTAAGCTCAATCCGGGTATCCTCGGGAACATCTCGGGCGCCGTCTGAAGGGGTGATCGAAAGAAGCAGGAAGGGCTCTGAGGTAGAGACCCAAGGCGGCGGCGGCGCAGGGGCACCCCTGTAGGTTTTCTTTGTACAGCCGCCTGCCGGGAACCCGGCGGCTGCAAGCAACAAGAGCGCAAACAAGCGATTCGCGCGCATATAAACGCTCCCTTCGCGCTTGCAAGGTTCAGAGGTTCGGCCCTCTCCTTTATTTTACCAGTACTCCGTCTGTCTGATAGCCCCGGGTTCTGGTGATAGCCCGGTCAGGGAGGTATACTCGAAGGCCTTTACGTGTCTGGCGGATCGCTCTCAAAGGGTTCAATAAGGGAGGTCGCCCAGCTATGTACGAAATGGAGATCGTTTTCCCCGGCGGCGCGCGTGTTGATGCCCTTTTCGGCGGGTATCGAATTCAAACCGATCAGAAACGGCCGGACGGCTCACCGGGCGAAGCTCCTCAGCCTTTTGATCTTTTCATTGCTTCAATCGGAACCTGCGCCGGCCACTACGTGCGCAGCTTTTTTGAGAGTCGCAAACTGAATACAGAGGGTTTGAAGCTTATCGTGCACCGCACGATCGACAGGGAGAGAAAGAGGGTCAGCAAGCTTACAATCGAAGTGATCCTTCCTGCTGATTTTCCTGACAAGTACCGGGAGGCCGTAAAACGTGCGGTGGACCTCTGTGCCGTGACCCGGCATATTCTTGAACCACCCGAATTCGAAACCGTCGTACACAAACCGGATGAAAATTGAATAGGTACGGCCGACTACATGTAGTTTTCTCCGGCCAGCTTTTGTAGCAGTTTTATGTACTTTCGGGCGTCGGCCTTGGGCTCTTTGCGGCCTTCGTACTCAAGGCTTGCGTAACCGCGATATCCCACCTTCCTGAAAATGGAAAAGATGCGTTCGAAGTCTGCCTCCCGCGCCGGCTTACCTCGGGGGGCGACCATAACCTTGATATGACTTGTTACGGCGTATGGAGCTACACGCTCTATGTCCGCATAAGGGTCTTCTGTGCGGAAGTTCCCGGTATCCAGATTCAGCCCGAACCAAGGTGATTTTACGGCGCGTACGATTTTCAAGACGCCCTCAGAGTCGGCTACAACCCCGCCGTGATTCTCAAGCGCGAGCATTACTCCGTGTTGGGCGGCGTAAGCGCAACATTCCTCGATACATTCAACGACCCATTTGCGCGCCTGATCCGGATCCACTCCCCGGGGAGCCCCTCCTGCAAAAATCCGTATGCAGGGAGCCGCAAAAAGAGCCGCCCGATCTATCCACTTCTTTACAAGAGCGATCTGGTTTTCCCGCTGAGGGCCGGGGGGCACGCAGAAATTATTTCCCACGGCGGTACCCGAAATATCAAGCCCCAGGAGAAACGCCTTTCTTCTTATCCGGTGGAAGTAGGCTTCGTCGGCATTGGGAGGAAAATAGTAACTTGTAAGCTCAACGGCTCTCAGTCCGACCTCCGCAGCCCACATGAGAAAATCCTCCATTGTCATGGAAGGATTCTTGCCCCCCAGGTAGCGCCTCAATGAATAGGCGCAGCAACTGATCTTGATCTGAGGCGGCCCGGCCCGCTCAATCGGCTCCATGGCCGCAGCCGAAAAGGGGAACGGCGCAGGGGAATAGCCGGCGCCCTGAGCGCTTGCTGCAGCGGCAGCGGCGGCCGTCGCCTTCAAGAGAAAAGATCGTCTTGTTTCCTTCATTTGCTCCCTCCTGTTTTCTAGGGGCGAATCGGAATTTTATCAAAAAAGGGCTCTGCGGGACAGGCGGGATCGGCCTTCCTCGAGGGGGAAAGCCGATCCCGCCCCCCAGAGCCGCCGCCGGCCTCCCTCCGAAAAGGGCCCGGCCCGTCCGCCGGAGAACGGCGAAACTCGAGCTTACTCACATGGTTCGAAACTTTCGCAGCTCAGATCGTCCGGCGTCGGATCCGTTCCGCACTCCTCGAAAGGAGGAGGTGGTGCGGGACTTCCCGGAGCGAAGAGGTAATTCAGGAGATATATCGGATCAGCGATATCCACCTGAGAGTCGTCGTTCACATCGGCGCTCTTCATGCAGGTCGGAGCGGGACTTCCCGGTGCAAACAAGTGACTGAGCAGGAATACCGCATCGGCTATGTCCAAATTTGCATCCCCGTTCACGTTCCCTCTGGTAAAGAGCGTCGCTTCGCACTCATCGGGAACGCCGTTCCCATTAGTGTCGGGACTTGTCCCGCTTGCAATGTCGCACTCGTCGAGCGTTCCGTTTCCATTACAGTCGAGCGTCGGAGGAGTAAGTCCGGCGGCGGTCGGACCTCCAAGCGCAGCCACTTCGTCGGCACTCATTGCGTAGTTCCGAAGTTGGAGGCAGTTGATGTAAGCCTCAGCGTTTTCTTCGCTCTCGTCGGCGAATACCAAAACCACATCGCCGACATCGCTTCCCAAAGGATAAAGCGAAAACCGGCCGTCCAAAGCAAGATCAGTAAGCTGGTTGACCTGCTCACCATCTATATAGCATGTATAGGTTCCGGAGGTGAGGTCCACTGCCAACGCCAGCCGGTGCCATTCTCCGTCTCCGATCGCTCCGCCGTACTGGCCTGAGATTCCGATTCCGCCTGCCGGGTTGATAAACCAGTCTCCGTCGTTCGAATTGGTGTCATTTGTCTGGAAGAGCGAGACCCAGCCCCCTGAAGGGGAGCGGTCGGGGAACATAACGTCCATGATCACTGTGTACTGGTTGACATAAGCACCGCCGCCGTTGGCTGCAAATCTGTGGTGCACTACGAAATAGGTGCCCCGGGTGAAATGGGCCACTTGAGCCTGCTCCTCCCCTATTGAGACGGTTTCGAACGTCACACCCGGCTCTTCAGCCGGGGCTGCGGCCTGTGGAAGAAGCGACTCCCCTCCTGTGAGCGGCGAGGCTTCGAGAGTGCCGTCGAAATCCCACTGGATCACGAAGGCCATCTCGCACTGATCCAGAATTCCGTTCTCGTTGCAATCCTGTGCAGTGCCGGCAGCCAATTCGCATTCATCCAAAACGCCGTTCCCATTGCAGTCGTGCGCGATTCCCGAAGCCATGTCGCATTCGTCCGGAATTCCGTTCTCATTGCAATCCTGACTTGTGCCGGAGGCAAGATCACATTCGTCGGGCACCCCGTTGTTGTTACAATCTTGGCTCGTTCCGTCGCGTATATCGCACCTGTCGTGTATCCCGTTTCCGTTGCAGTCATCAGCCGGATCAGTGACGGCGCACTCGCTTTCCACCGGGATTCCCTGCGCGGTCGGACCGCCCAGCTTTTGGACTTCCTCAGAGGTAAGCGCGTAGTCCCTCAGTTGAATGCAGTTTACATACAGCTCCGCGTTCTCTTGGCTCTCATCAGCAAAAATAAGAACGAACGGGCCGCTGGGATCATCCGCATCGTAAAGAGCGAACCTTCCGTCAAGCCCTTGGCGCGTAATCTCTATGACCTGCTCGCCGTTGATATAGCCGGTCAGTGTCCCGGCTGCAAGATCGACAACAAGCGCCAATCTGTACCAAGTGCCGTCCTCAACTTGCCCCCCGTACTGGCCCATTATTCCAACCCCTCCGTTGGGATTTATGAACCAATCTCCGTCGTTTGTGTTGTTGAGATTGGTCTGCCAGAGCGCAGCCCAGCCGCCCGACGGCGAGCGGTCGGGGAACATCACGTCCATAACGACCGAATACTGGTTGACGTAGTCTCCCCCGCCGTTGGCCGCAAAACCGTGGTTGGCCTTGAAGTACGTCCCGCGCGTGAGGTGAGCGACTTGTGCCTCTTCACCTTCTATCGTAGCGGTTTCAAAGGTCACGCCCGCCTCCGAAGCGGGAGCCGCAAACATGGGGATCAAGTCTTCGCCTCCGGTCGAACTGCTCAAATCGCCGTTGAAGTCCCACTGTGCGACAGCTGCCATCAACGACAACGAGCTTCCCGAAAGAAATGCCGCTGCAAGGGCTGCAATCAGGAAAAACCTTCTCATGGTTCACCTCCTTAGAGTCCCTTTTCCTCACGACCCACCGGACACCGGGAACAACCAGGGTGTTTTATCCGCCGCAAGGCGGAAAACTCTCGCACGTGAGCGGATCCTCAGTCGGATCCGTACCGCACTCTTTGAAAGGCGGATCCAGATCGGGCCCTCCACCGAATAGATAGCCGAGCACGAAAATCGCATCCGCGATATTCACCTGCGAGTCGTCATTTGTGTCAGCGCTCTTTACACACGAAGGAGCTTCAGCTCCCGAGAAAAGATAAGAAAGGATCGTTATCGCATCAGCTATGTTTATGCTTCCGTCGGCATTGGTATCGCCGCGCACAAACTGCGTTTCTTCTCCACCCTGACATTCATCGGGGACGCCGTTGCCGTCGGCATCAACCTGGGGGATACCGTCCGCCTCAGGTCCGCCCAAAGCAAGGAGCTCCTCCGCTGTCATGGCATACCCGCGGATCTGGACCGAGTTCACATAGCCTTCGGCGTTTTCCGCGTTTTCATCGGCGAAAAGCAGGGCGACCGGCCCCTGAGGACTGTCTGAGGAATAAAGGGAAAAGCGTCCGTCCAAAGCCAAGCCCGTAAGCTGCTGCACCTGCTCTCCGTTTATGTAGCTTGTAAGGGTTCCGGCGACAAGATCCACGACCAGCGCCAAGCGGTACCACCTGCCGTCTTCAATAAAGCCGCCGTAAACGCCGCTTATGCCAATTCCGCCTTCAGGGTTTATAAACCAGTCTCCGTCGTTCGTATTACCGTCGTTTGTTTGCCAAAGCGCGGCCCAGCCTCCCGACGGGGAGCGGTCGGGGAACATGACGTCCATGATCACTGTGTATTGGTTGACGTACTGTCCCCCGCCGTTGGGCGGCAGATCATGAGTCGCAATAAAATAGGTTCCTCTTCCAAAATACGCTACCTCGGCTTCCGCGCCGTCTATTTCCGCGGCATCGAACATAACTTCCGGATCGAACGCAGGATCTGCGGCAAGCGGCACCAGATCCTGGCCGCCTGTCGAAGAGCTTAAATCTCCGTTGAAGTCCCACTGGGCCACCGCGCCTGTTTCGCAGGAGTCTATAATCCCGTTGTTATTGCAATCCGTAGCTGTGCCTTCGGCTATCTCGCAGGAATCGATAACTCCGTTGCCGTCGCAGTCGAGGCCTGCGAGCTCGCACTCGTCCGGAATCCCGTTGCCGTTGCAGTCCGCGACTGTTCCGTTCTCTATCTCGCACTCGTCCGGAACGCCGTTTCCATTGCAGTCCCTGCTCGTGCCGTATCGTACGTCGCACTCGTCGCGTACGCCGTTTTCATTGCAGTCCTGGCTGGGATCGGTTACCTCGCACTGAATGGTTTCTCTCGGAATTCCTTCCGCGCTCGGCCCTCCCAGTTCGGCGATCTCTTCGGCCGTCATTGCGTAGTCCCTGATCTGAACGGAATTGACCAATCCGGACCAGTTCTCGCCATCATTGTCAGCAAAGAGGTAGACCATAGGTGGATTGCCGTTGGGATCGTCCCGGGCATAAAGAGAGAAACGCCCGTCAAGGCTCAAACCGGTGTTCTGCTGGACCTGCTCGCCGTTTATGTAACTTGTGAAAGTTCCTTCAACGAGGTTTACGACAAGGGCCACGCGATACCATACGTTGTCTTCTATGAGCCCTCCGTAGTTCCCGGAGATTCCGATGCCTCCCCCGGGATTTACGAACCAGTCTCCGTCGTTCGAATTCGTCGCGTTGGTCTGCAACAGCGCAGCCCACGCGCCGTTAGCGGCTCTGTCCGTATACATTATGTCCATTATGACGGTATATAGGTTGACGTACTGCCCTCCTCCATTGGCCTCGAAGTTGTGGATCGCGTAGAAACAGGTCCCCTGGGAGTAGGCTGCAACCTGCGCCTCTTCGCCGTTAATCATCTCCGTTGTGAACTCAACCTCAGGCTGCACAGCGGGAGGAAAAGCTTGGGCCTCAAGCGGCGCATCCCCTTCAGTGGGATCAAGGTTTCCGTTGAAATCCCACTGCACAAGGGCACCGAACGTAAAGGAAGGCAGGATCAGCAAACAAAGACTCAAACAAAACGCGTTTGAAGTCCAACCCGTTTTCATAACTCCACCCCGTTTCGTAAAAGAACTTCCAAACCGAAAGCCAGGCTTACTAAGCCCACTCAGCCCCAAGAGGCTAGTATAGGTCGCGGCGGAGAAGTCTTTCAAGACGCTTTCGAAGAAAATTTTCAGGCGCAACAGCTTGCCCCGGGAGCAGGCTGGACCGCATTGCAACACGCCTGAAAGTGAGGTAGAAAAGAAGAAGGTGTTGTGTTTCTCTTTTAGTACCAATAAGGACCCTTTGCAGTTCCGTGAGGCGGGGGAGGGCATGGCGGATTTCATCTTGAGAACCGGAAGGGCGGCGGCGGCGTTTGTCTTAATCGGCCTTGGTGGGGTCCGGGGGGCTTTGGTCCAATGGGATTTCAACGGGGATCTGTCTCCCACAGCCGGTTCGGGATCGCTTGCAGCAGAGGCGTGTGCGCCCGCGAATCAGCCTGAAGTTACATTCGAGACCGTCTCGATAGAAGGCCGCCAGGCGCAGGTGGCCCACTTTTCGCGCGGGACTTACTTCCGCGCTGTTCACAACCTACCTTCAAACGGAGGAGGGGCTTACGTCAACAGGTACACGGTTGTGATGGACGTGATGTTCCCCGACCGATCGCCTTCGGGGGGGTGGGCCGCACTGCTTCAGACGAATCTGAATAACTCCAACGACGGTGATTGGTTTGTGAATCCGGCGGGAGGTGTGGGTATCTCCGGGAATTATGGGGGTGCCGTTCCCGAGGGCGAATGGCACAGGCTGGTCCTTGTTGTAGACCTGGTGGCGGGCACCTTTACGAGCTACGTCGACGGTGAGAAAGTACAACAGAATTCAGGCTTGGATCTTGACGGCCGTTTCTCACTGTACGCTCAGGATGACCCCAACGGCAATCCTCCTGTGGTCTTGTTTTTTGCGGACGAGAATTCAGAGAATGCGGAGGGATACGTAAACAGCATTCAGATCCGCGATTCTGCGCTTACGGACGAGGCGGTTGCAGCTTTAGGGGGGCCTGAGGCCGAGGGGATTCCGCTCCAGATCGAGCCCGCCCGCGAAGGCCTGATAGCCCGGTGGACGTTTGAGCAAAGGTACATTTCAGGCCGGACGATCATGGACCGCTCGGGGGAACGCCATGGCCTGATCCACGGAGATCTCCAGCTTGAAGCTGACCCGCCTTGCATGGTCTTTGACGGCGAAAGCAACTATGTGAGTTTCGAAGGCACGGCGGACCCGGAGAATCTGCCCGTGCGGAAGATCACTGTGGAGGCATGGGTGTCGCTTCAGTCCATGGTGCCATGGGGCGGAATCCTGGGGTACTTCCAGGACAACGGAGATTTTGAAAAAGGTTGGGTCCTCGGATACCGGGATTCAAATTTCAGCATGGCGGTTTCAACAGGCGGCGAGATGACTTATCTGACCGGTAACACCACCATCGTGCCGGGCAGGTGGTACCATGTAGCAGGCACTTACGACGGCATCTCGCTTAAGCTTTACGTAGACGGCAGGCTTGATGCAGTAACGAGCAGGCGAAGGGGTGACATAGATTATGCAGCGGCGCGGCT
>CAZGYL010000215.1:0-8113 GCA_964529985.1 uncultured Planctomycetia bacterium
GATCTTCTCGGTAGCCACCACAAGACCGGCGCCGCCTGCACGCACCACCTGTAAGGTAAGCAGGCCGATGGGGCCTGCGCCGAAAACCCCTACGGTCAATCCCGGCTTAAGCTTGCTTAAGTTCACAGCATGCACAGCCACACCGAGAGGTTCGATGACAGCAGCTTGCTCCAGACTCACACCCTCGGGGACAGGTTCCAAGTTACGCGGAATCGAAACAACGTATTCGCAAAATGCTCCCTGAACGGGCGGCGTTCCATAAAAACGCACATTGGGGCAGCAGTGCGGCAAGCCCCTTAAGCATGATTCACATTGGAAACATGGAATACCGGGCTCAACGGCGACAGGAGTGCCGGGCTTAAGCCTCTCGTCCGAAACACCGGGTCCCAGAGCCTCAACGATCCCGGACACCTCATGGCCCACTACAAAAGGGTGCTTGACTATCGCTTCTCCGATTCTTCCTTTCGCCCAATAGTGCACGTCAGAGCCGCAGATTCCCACATGCGACACTTTGACGAGAACTTCTCCGGGCCCCGGCTCGGGTTTGGGAAGCTCGATCACGGCCGTCTGTCTGATACCGGTAAGAGCGCATGCCCGCATTGGCACCTCCAAGCTGAAGCTTAAACTTAGAACATAAAAAAGCGGCTTGCAAAGCCCGCGCCGCGCTAAGGCGGAAATCAAGCAGAGCCTCACACTTAGCATGCCGCAGCCGGCTTGACAAGCTCCGGCCCTCTACTTGTCTCCAGGAGGCGGCGGAAGTCCCGCCGGCGGAGAAGCACCGGCAGGCACCCGTTGAGGCTCCTCACCAGACTCTTCAGCCTCAGGCGCTTCGTCGGGCGGAGGCGGAAGGGTGAGCTCCACTCCCGAGGTGTCTCCCTCGATTTTGAGGATTAAAGGAGGTGCATCCCTACTCAGATCAGGGGTCGGGCACCAGAGCCGGAAAGTCCCCTTTCGCAAGCCCTCAAACGTCCAGGCCCCGTCTTCCCGGCTCGCGGTCGCCTTGCTGAAACCGCCGGGCCCTTCCAGTAGCAGAACGCGTCCGGGCTCCGGTTCGCCCTTGTGGTTAAGCAAACGGCCTGAAAGCCGGAAACCTTCGCGTAGCCTGATTTCACAGTAAACCGTCTCTCCCGAACGCACCACAACCTCAGTGCGGCCGGGACGCAACTTGGGATGAGTTGCCTCAATCGTATGAGTTCCGGCCGGAACATCAGCAAGCAGAAAAGTTCCGTCACTATCAGACCGCCCTGCGATCTCTTTCATCCGCTCTTCCATGAACTTGCCGAAAGCTTCTCCGGCCGAGCCGTGAGAGGAGCTGAACCGCGAAGCGATTACAGCCACACGCGCCCCTTGAACGGGGGTCCCCTCTTCACCCAAAAGAACGACCCCTTGCACTGCGCCGGGCCTTTCAAGCTGGATCTCCACAACATGCTCTGTACCCGGATCAAGTGTTGCTTCGGCCGCACCCGGTGCACAACCCTGCGCCCGTACTTCGACCCTGTACCTTCCTTCTGCAAGCCCTTCGTAACGGTAGAAGCCTTCGGCGCTGTCAACGGCTCTCCAAGCTTTAAGCGGCGACTGCCAAGCTCCGCTCTTTGTGACCTTTTCAAGCCGCACTTCAAATTGAGTTACAGGATCACCTGTAAAAGCCTCCCGCACCAGAACCCCTAAGGAGGCTTCAGGCTTAAGCACAAGGCGGTAAGGACCGCCGTCGATTTCAACATCAGGAAGCTCTGCAGGTGCGTATCCCTGCTTTTCGGCTGCAAGCACATATTTCCCGCGTCTGACCTGGGAAAATAGAAAGGCACCGTTTTCACCTGTGGTTTGAGTGGCGAGTGCACCGCCGAAGGCTCTCTGGAGGCCTAAGAGAGAAGCGTTTTCTGCACTCAAAAGCCGTACAGTGGCAAAAGCGACAGGCACTCCTTCCGCATCAACCACAACACCGCTTATCTCGCCGCCTACATCTAGCTCGATCCTTACCTCGCTTTGCTCCCCCCCAAGGATTTCAACCTCAACGCTTCTTGCTATACCCGTACCGGCCGTTGCGGTTACGGTGTACGTGCCGGGGACCAAGTCCGCATACTCAAATCTTCCTTCGCTGTCGGTGTAAGTGACGCGGCCCGCCTCGGGCAGCCCGAAAAGTTTAAGAAAAAAAGCGGCTCGGCCTATCTCGCGTTTGCGGCTTGCAGGTGCGAGCCGCACCTTTATACCGCCCAGCGGCGTAAGCCCATCGGTGACAAGTCCCAGAAGTTTCCCGCCTTCAGCAAGTAGAAGATCGCAAAAAGGCGCTTTCCCTCCCTCAAGAAGAAAAGCCTCGGAACGGGCCGGGGCGTAACCGGGGAACATTGCAACAACCCGCACCCTCAGGCCGGGGCGAAGCGATCCGAATCGAAACCGCCCGTCCGGGCCGCAGAACGTAACGCCCAGAGTCAGAAGTTCAAGCCCGCCCACAGGCGGCAATTCGGGCGGCACGAGGCGCACAAGCGCGCCCGGTTGGGGATCACCGTCAGGGCGGCGCACAATCCCTTCCAAGGCCGCCTCTTCTTGGAGCTCAATGAGAACTTCGCGCCCAAGATCCCCGCGTTCAAGAAATCTTTCAGCCGGGCTGAGTCCCGGAGCACTTACGAACAAGCGAAGCCGCGGGGTTCCGTCACGGAAAAGAACGCGCGATCCATCGGGCAACGCAGGCCCGAGCTCGAAACGTCCCTCACGATCGGATTGACAGGCGGCCCCGCCTCCTGTTATCCGGGCTCCGGCAACCGGTTCTCCTGTAGCTTCTCTTATAATTTTTCCCTTTACAAACCACGGTTCTTCAAGCACGATCTTAACGGGATCGCCGTCAGGCACGACGCCTCCGGTCATACCCATTCCGACCTTTTCCTTAAAGGCCAAAACGCGGTACGTGCCGCCGTTCCCGGCAAGTCCGCTCACTGTGAAAAAACCCTTCTCGTCAGTGCGGGAGCGCCGTTTCCCGCTTATCTGGGCGCTTAAGGTTGCAAACAAGAGGCGGAAGTTTCTTCCGGCTTCCTCATGCACGGTGACCGTCGCATTCGGAACGGGCCGCCCGTCTTTGAAAACGACCTGCCCTCGGATAACCGATCCGGGATCCAAAACCAGAATTCCCAAGTCAGCCGTCTTCCCCTCCTCAACCACCAAATCACGGCGACATTCCAAAAAGCCCCGCGCTTCGCAGACAAAGCGGTAACGTCCGGGAGTGACCCGAACAAACTCAACCGTGCCCTCAGGGCTGCTGAGCTCGCGGAGATCTTCCTCGCCTATAAGGCGGCGCACGGTATCGATCAGGCGATCCGCACCCGGGACCGGAAGCGGGAAAGCGGTTATTCGATCCAACGCGGTAAGCCTACAAGGGGCGCCTGCAACCGGTTTCCCCTCTACTGTCACAAGATGGGCCGTCACGCTTCCGCCTTCGCCGAGCTGAAGAACAATGTCGGTGGTGCCTGTCTGAACGGAAGGGACCTCCAAGGGCGCAAAATCGGGGTGTTCTACGCTGAGCTCGTATGTCCCGGCAGGAAGAGAATCCAATCGGAATCGACCTTCCGGCCCGGTCTTATCTTCAAAGGGTCCTTTCAAGAACTCCCCGTTCAGGAGGCCTAAAAGCCTCCTGACAATCCGGCCGACCTCCCCTCCGCCGACATGATAAACAGCCAAAACCGAGGCCCCCTGCACCGGCATCCCGTTTTTGTCAACAACGCGGCCCGCAATAACCCGTCCCTCATTGAGCCGGAAATCCAGTCGGCGTGTAATTCCAGGGGTAATACAAGTGCTGTCGCCTGCGCGAAACACGTAGCCGGACGCCGTAACGAGAAAGAAATATTCTCCGGGCTCAAGCCTGTAGAAAGCGTAACCGCCATCCGGCCCACTTCTTGTAGCCGCTGCTTTCTGCCTGAGCTCGCTTAGGTCCCGCCTGAGAGATCTGATCAAGGCGGCTATATCCGGCACGCCGGTTATGTTAAGAGCCTCGTATTTTTCAATGAGATCCCGAACGAGTTTGAAACTCCAAGCACTTATCTTCGCTCCTGCAACAGGCCCTGAGGGTCCGTAAACAGTACCTGCCAAGACCGGCTCTTCGGTTTCTTCTCCCTCCAGCTGCTCGGAGTCCTCCGGGGAAGACCCTTTCTTACTTTCAATCTGTACCTTCGAAGCGCGATTGGCCGAGGGGATCCCGCCGGCTGTTCCGCCTTCGGACTCAGCCCGGTTTCCCGGCCCCCGAATCGAAGCCGGCCGTGTATCGGGGATTAGAAAACTCAAGAGGACAACGGTGACAAACCCCAATCCGACCGCTGCGATAAGCGCGTGAAGTGCCTTGCGCGACCATTCCGCCCGTCTTTTTCGCGCCATAGCTGTACTGCTCCTTGCAAACGGCTCTTAAACCGCACATTAATACTCCGCGGAAAAAGCGAAGTTTCCAAGGAGCAGGCGGTTCGACGCAGCAAGGACGGTTCCGGCCTAGGCGCCCGGCCCCTTATAATTGCTACTTGGTGTTTGTGAAACGCCCGGGCTGGGGCCAGTCCGAAACCGCTTTCGCACTCACCCGAAATCCAGACTGCAAGTCGTCTTTGGGCCGTATGAGGTACAAAGTGCAGCATGACAATGCGGAATTCCGACAGACCCGGCGTCGAAATCATGCCTTTCCAGAATAAAGGGAACCGTCGGCGATCTACGCTCAGTTGGATCAGGTCGCGGACAACCTGCCACCGTAAGCCCCTACGACCCGCGACATCCCCCCTCCCGTCCCCCCTGCCCAGCAGGGGGGATGCGCGCCCTAAAGGGCGCACCCATATACGGGCGGTTCGCGGTGGGAGAAGAAAGCCTCTTCGGCAAACAACCAGCACAATGACTGTGCGCCAACACAGCGACAAACGTCCAAACACAAACCCGGGACCTCTCCTGATCGGCGATGGTCATAAAGCATTGCTTTATCTGCTTTCAGGCGCCCTGCTCCTTACGGCCGGGCTTGCGGCGGGAGCCGATGTGGAGCAAGTGGTCTATATTGAGGCCGGCGCGCAGTGGCGCTACTTCAAGGGGACTCAGGAGCCTCCTACAGGCTGGAATCAGGTGAACTTCAATGACCAGGCTTGGCTCCAGGGACCCACCGGAATCGGCTACGGCGACGGAGACGATGCCACAGTCCTCAACGACATGCGGGGAAATTACCTTACGGTCTACCTCCGCAGGAAATTTCAAGTACCCGAACCGGCCTTCGTGCTTTCGCTCAGTCTCCAGGTGACTTACGACGACGGCTTCGCGGCGTATCTCAACGGCCGGGAAGTGGCGCGGGAAAACCTTCCGGCGCAAAGCTCTTTCGACACAAGCGCTCTCAGTGCGGGTGAACCCACCACGGTCACCGTCAATCTGAGCCCTTACTTGGAAGATCTTCTCGCCGGGGAAAATGTCCTTGCCATCGAAGTCCATAACGCAAATTCCAACAGCTCGGACCTTTCAATGATCCCGGTGCTCAAGGGAACGGTTGTTACGGGGCTCGTACGGTTCACGCGCGGGGATGTGAATACAGACGGCTTGGTGAACGTCTCCGATGTCGTTTCAGCTCTCCAATACCTGTTCGAAGACGGCCCGCAGCCCGGTTGCCCCGATACAGCCGATATAAACGACGACGGTAAGCTGAATATTCTGGATCCGGTTTATCTCCTTGCAAACCTTTTTGTCGGCGGACCCGACATACCCGAGCCGCAGGACTGCGGCTTCGATCCGACCTTCAAGGACGAAAGACCTCCTTTGGACGAGTGCGATTATCCGCTATGCCAATGAACAATCAAAAGCACAAGGTCCTCGTTTCGCCGGCTGCTCTTCTGGCACTCGTTTTCTTCGCGGCGGCGGTTCCGCTTCGGGCCGATCCGGCCGACGTAGTTATCAATGAAATCAATTATCATCCCGAACCTGACTGCGAATACGAGGAGTTTATTGAGATATACAACCGCGGAGAGACCATAGTCGATCTTTCCAACTGGCGCTTTATCGAAGGTGTCATAGCAGCCTTCCCCGAAGGCACGATATTGCGGCCCAAAGAGTTTCTTCTTGTAGCCAAGTATCCGGATCGGGTGGCGGCGGCTTTCAACATTCCGGCCGACCGGATCTTTCCTTACTCGGGCAGTCTTTCAAACAACGGCGAAGACATTGTTTTGGTCGATGCGGCCGGGGTCCAAATAGACCGCGTCCGTTACAACGACCGCTTTCCTTGGCCTACGAGCTGCGACGGAGGCGGGCCGTCGCTTGAGCTGCGCAACCCGTTCGAGGAAAACGACTGGGCAGGGAACTGGGGGCCTGCCGGCCGCAGCGGACCGCGCTGGCGGCGCTATGAGGCCCGCGGTTCCGCCTCGGAAAATGTGCTGCGCATAACCCTGGACGGACCTGGCGAATTCCTAATCGATGACGTTTCTTTGCGTAGGACCGGAGGGGGACCCGAGCTTATCACCGACGGCGGTTTTGAAGATCCTGCGCTCACCTCATGGCAAATCCAAGGTAATCACGCGCAATCATACCGCGATACTTCAAATGTCTTCAGCGGATCGGCGGCCCTGCATGTGAAAGCCACAGGGGGAGGCGGCGGGACCGACGCGGTGCTGCAGATAGTCTCCGGCCTTCAGACCGACGGTACCGAATACGTGCTGTCCTTCTGGGCTCTCCGCTTAACCCCCGGGAGGCGGCTGCGTGTCGCGATAGCCGGTTCAACCCCTTTACTCGACCAAAGCCGCGACATCGGTGCCGTCGGAGCCGCAGGCTCAAGCGAGCTTCAGGACGGTGTCTACACGGTACAGGGCTCCGGTGCGGATATTTGGGGCTCGAACGATGAGTTCCATTATCTGTACACAAACGTAACAGGCGACGTGACGATCGAGGCCACCTGCACTTGGGTTACCGCACCCAACAGCTGGTCGAAGGCCGGGCTTATGATCCGCGAAAGCACGGCTCCGAATTCCAAACATGTCATGAATATTCTCAGTCGGGACAACGGCGTAGCACTCCAGTGGCGGCCCAACACAGGATCAAGTTCCTCACACAATCCCGGTCCTGCGGTTTCTACTACGGCGAGGTTGCGCCTGAGCCGCCAGGGAAACACCTTCAGAGCCTCGTGGTGGTCCGGCTCGGCATGGGAGGAGTTCGGGTCGGTTTCGGTCTCGATGTCGCAAGACGTACTTGTGGGATTGTGCGTAACAGCGCACCAAGATGGGAGCACTGCGACCGCCACCTTCCAGGAGGTGGTTTTGAACGGTATGGGAGGCGGTATAAGCGCGGTTACAGATACTGAAGAGCCTGCCGTAATGGCCACTCCCCTAGCACCGAATACACAGTTTACGCTTGACGTTCCGCCTTTCGTTCACAAGGTTCTTGCGTACGCGGCAACCGGAAATCCACAGGATCCTTACCGCGAACGCATATCGTCAAGCGATGAAGTTCACATCCTCGCAACCGTTGAGGATACGGATCCCGTTACAAAGGTCGAGTTACATTACCAAGTCGTTCGGCCCGGGGCGTATATAAGAATCGAAGATCCTGAATACGAGCAGAACTGGACTGTGGTACCGATGAACGACGCGGGGACGGGGCCGGACGCAACGGCCGGTGACGGCGTTTATACGGCTGCGATCCCGCCGTTGCCGCACCGGACTTTGGTACGCTATCGGATCTTTGCAACTGCAGGCGGCAAAGTCACCCGCGTCCCTTATCCGGACGATGAAATGCCCAATTTCGCTTACTTTGTTTACGACGGAGTTCCGGACTACATCTGTGACGTACGCAGCGAATATGGGCCGGTTCCTTACGTGCACCCCAAAGAAGGGCTGGTGAGAGTTCCCGTCTTTCACCTCATTTGCAGGGATGAAGACCTCTTTGAATGCGAAGCAGACGCCATACCTTTCGGAGACAAGATACGCAGAAAGCTTTTGAGGTGGCAGGGAACCCTGGTGTATGACAACCCCATGATCGGAGGGGAACGGATTGTGATCGACAACGTCAGATTCCGCCTACGTGGGGGCGTCTGGCGGTATTCATGGCCCAAGCGAATGTACAAGATAGTTTTTCCCCGGGGGCATCACCTCAAGGCGCACTACAACAACGGGGAGAAGTTCCCCGAGCCGAG
>CAZGYL010000216.1:0-8092 GCA_964529985.1 uncultured Planctomycetia bacterium
GGCGGAGCAGTGCGAATACCGCTTAGATTTCCCGCCTTCTTGATACTTGCAGCCGTACAAACCGCCCCGGCCGCCCAACAGGGCCGGCCGCCCCAAGCACCCCGAGGAGGCGTGAGAGATCTCGATGCCCCAGGGCGGTATCGCACGCCCAGGGCGGGTGAAGGCTTCCGCACGCATCTTTTCGGCAGGGAGATCATCGTGCCGAAAAGGGACAGGCGGTTTGTATCCGCAGCAGATATCGGTCTTGCAGCGACGATGCCCAGGGCCGAGGAAAACGAAATCCTTCCTTTTGGATCGCTTTACTTTTGGAGGCATCCGGACAGGTACACTCTCCTTAGAGCCGTAGTGGTGGGAGTCTATAACGATATCTTCTGCGCCAAGTCCTCTGAATCGCTTCGGCCTTTTGAATGGGTGTTCGGTTTGGAGAGTTATACGGTTCCGGCTGAACGAGGGGATCTCATCGACGGTGAAATCTTGAAAGAAGAGAAACTTTATTGGGGTTATGTGAGGCCTCTTCTAGGTTTCGGAATACGAAGTGGGGTTTCCCCCGGCGGACAGGACAACATGGCTTCGGCGGACATTCTTTTCCAACCCGGCTTGCTGTATTTCGCCCGCGGCAAAGAGACCGGCCGCAACTTCAAAGAACCCAAAGACACGTTTGAAGGACGAATCAATCTCCGATTGCGGCTTGACGCCTTGGAAAGAAACCTCCTTGAGCTGCCTCACACGGGCTTCGCGCTCGGAGGAGATTTGATCTACGGCTGGAGGAGTTCGTGGAAGGACTGGGGCATGCGCGGCGCAAAACGCTACCATAGAGCCGCGCCGGGAAGAAACTACCTTATCTGCACAGCGTATGCGCTGGCTGCAACAGGCGTTCCTTTCCTGCGCAGCGAAAGACACCGCCTCGTAGGGGCGCTGCATGCAGGAATCGGAGACGGAGTCGACCGCTGGTCGGCACCGCGCGTCGGAGGCGGGCCCGATCCGCGCGGAGAAGAGTTCGGTTCAACTTGGCGGCCCGTGCTCCCTGGTGCCGCCATTGAGGAGTTTTATCCGAAGAAGTACGTCGTAGGTAAGCTTCTATGGCGCTGGGAACCTCTGTTTTTCACCTACATCGAAGGCGGCGGTGCGCTCGCCTCCCTCGATAGGTACCGTTTCAGGGGCTCGGAAGTGAAGCACGAGAATGATTTGTTGACCGCTCTCACGTTCAGGGTTACAACGGGATTCCTTTGTAAATCGAGACTCCAGTTGAGTTACAGCTATAACTTCGATGTGATCCGGCGCGGTTCGCGCGGCGGACACGCGCTGGTCGTTCACATCTCAAAGAGCCTTTAGAAGACGAGGGCGGCCGGCGGGATGACATTCCAAAGCGTTCTCTTACTGCTCCACCAGTACAAGTATCTTGCCATGTTCGGAGTGCTTTTCTTCTCGGGCATGGGTTTGCCCGTTCCCGAGGAAGTGGTGCTGATTGCAAGCGGCTTGGCGGTGGGATGGGAACATGCGGAATTCCTACCGGCCGCCTTTGCTTGCATCCTTGGAATCATAGGCTCGGATTGCTTCTTGTTTACCATGGGCCGCTACTTCGCGCCTTGGTTCCTGGCTCGCCGGCCGATAAGGTGGGTTGTAACACCGAAGCGCTTGGAGCAAAGTCGACGGCTTTTCGAACGGCACGGGAGTAAAAGCGTTTTCGTTGCGCGCTTCTTCACGGTGCTGCGGCTGGCTGTTTTTGTCTGGGCGGGGCAGCATAAGATGCCTTGGGCGAAATTCCTGCTTCTTGACACCATAGCGGCTTTTATCTCGGGACCGCTTACCATACTGGTAGGAGTGGTGATTGCACGCGAGTTTCATAATCCCCAGCAGGCAGCCGATCTGGCTTCGTCCGTGCTCCGGAGGGCCTCTTGGGGGCTTTATGCGGCCCTGCTTGTCTTTTTGGCGTTCGTTTGCGTGCGTTCGTATTTAAGAAGCAAACGCGCAGCCGGAAAGAGCACTTGAGCGGACACATGCTTCGCGGTTCCTCTTCACGTAAAAAGCACCGGCGACACCCTCTGAGTTCAAGCTCGATTGATAGGACCCCCGAGCTGCGATAACCTATATACTATGGTTAGAAGGCGGCTTCGGGTTCCAATTCCGTTTCTTGGAAATATCGCGGCACTGCTGTGGGCGTTGTTCCTCTTCCCTCCCGGCCGGGCCGGGGCTCAGGTCGTTATCTCGGAATTCATGGCGGACAACGTATTTACTCTGGAAGACAACGAAGGGGACAATGAAGACTGGATCGAGCTTTACAACCCGTCCTCAACCGAAACGGTTGATCTTTCAGGCTGGTATCTTACCGACGACGCGCGCGATCCGCGCAAGTGGCGGATTCCGGACGGCCTTACGCTTCCTCCCCAAAGCTACCTCGTTGTCTTTGCTTCGGGAAAGGACCAAACCGGCTCTCCCGCCCACTTGCATACAAACTTCCGCCTGAGCTCGCAAGGCGAATACCTGGCCGTGGTCGGCCCTGACGGGCGGACTCCGGTCTTTGAGTTCGAACCTGCCTATCCACTCCAGTTCGAAGACACCTCCTATGGCGTACCAGCAGGAGGCGGAGAGCCCACTTACCTCGCAGAACCGACACCGGGCCGGCCGAACAGCGGGCCCGCCGTGCTCGGGCCGGCGGTCCTTGAAGTTACCCATGCGCCCCAAGTGCCCTCGGAGTCGGACGATATTGTGGTTACGGCGCGGATTCTGCCCATAAAGCACCCCGTTCTTTTGGTCCAACTTTTTTACCGCGTTCAGTTCGAACCCGAGGAGGGGCCCATTGCCATGCGCGATGACGGAGAGGGCGCTGATTCAGAAGCCGGAGATAACATTTACACCGCGGTGATCCCCGCAGGAACGGCGGATCCCGGGCAAATGATCCGCTGGTATATCGTGGCCTATGACGCAATGGGCGAAACAACGCGGTCCCCGCGGTTCGCGCGCCGGGACGCCTCTCCTGAATATTACGGAACGGTCGTTGAAGACCCGGCTCTGGATACCCCTCTTCCGGTTTTCTGGTGGTTCATTCGTCCCGGGACCGAAAGCAGCGCGGACACACGGACGGGAACCAGAGCTTCTGTTTTCTTTCTTGGAGAATTTTACGACAACGTATTTGTACGCGTACGCGGTGGAACAACAGCCCGATTGCGGAAGAAGAGCTACAAGTTCGACTTCAACCCGCGCCACCACTTCCGCTTCGTTCAGGGAGTGGGCCGCGTTGAAGAAATAAACCTGAATACGACTTACACCGACAAATCATATGTACGGCAGCAACTTGCTTTTGAGGTGTTTGATGCAGCCGGTGCACCCGGATCCATAGCTTTCAACGTCAGAGTTCAGCGGAACGGCGCTTTCTTTTCGGTCGCAACGCTTATTGAACAACCGGATAAGGATCTCCTGCGGCGTGAAGGACTAAGCGACCGCGGCGCTTTGTATAAAATGTACAACGCCTGCACTTCGGGCACCTCGGGCGTAAGAAAGCGCAACCGGCGTTACGAGAACAACGCCGATCTCGTCCAATTCGTCCAGAACATAAACAGCCGGTCGGGTGAAAGCCTGAAAAACTATCTCTTCGATAACGTGGATCTCCCGCGGACGTTGAACTACCTCGCCGCCAACGTCATTACTCAAAACAACGATTGCATGAAGAAAAACTACTACCTTTACCGTGACAGTGAAGGATCGGGCCGGTGGTTGATGCTTCCGTGGGATCTCGACCTGACCTTCGGCCGCCACTTTATGACCGATGACAGCATTCTGGGGGATACGATCTGGGCGGATAAGGACTGGATCTTGGGAGGAGCTTCGAGAAACGTACCGATCTCACCTTCACACCCGTTCATGGGAAAGAGGGAGCTTCCCGGTAATCGCTCTTGGAACCGGTTCATAAACGCACTCCTGAGTGTACCGGAAATAAGGGCGATGTTCCGGAGGCGGCTTTGGACCGTTATGGAGGAAACTATCGGAAGTGACGCTGCTTCGAGTCCTCTGGGGCAGCGGCTTGAGGAGCTCAGGGGGCAACTTGCGGCCGATGGAGAGCTTGATCGTTCGGCTTGGGGCCAGTACGGGCAGCCCCAGACCTTGGACAAGGCGCTGGAAGTCCTCAGAAGGCAGTACTTGGAGGTCAGGCGCCGGCACCTTTTCGTCACCCACCTTGCAGCCAACGCGGAAAGTTATCCAGAGCCCCGTGCGTATTCAGCCGAATTACCAGGACCTCCCGCAGCCCCGATTGCTCTTAGGTTCGCTTCAATGGAGATAAGCCCGCCGAGCGGCAATCAAGACGAAGAGTACATCGAGCTTGTAAACGACGGGCCTGAGGCAGTGGATCTGTCAGGCTGGAAGCTTACAGGTGCGGTCGAGTATACGTTTCTTCCCGGCACGGTCCTCCTGCCCGGCGCTTCTCTTTTCGTCACTCCGGACGAGCGGGCGTTCCGCGCACGCTCGAGCTCACCGAAGGGCGGCGAGGGGCTCTTTGTTCAAGGCGACTACAGCGGTCACCTTTCCAACCTCGGGGAGACACTCTGCCTGCTGGACCCTTCCGGGGCCACCGTTCTCTGTGAAGTAATAGAGGGAGAACCCAATGATCTGCAACGCTTCCTGCGCGTGACCGAAATCCACTATCACCCGCTTCCCCCGACCAAAGAAGAGCGGGCCGCGGGCTTCAGCGATGCAGACGACTTCGAATTCATTGAACTTTGTAATGTAAGCACCGACGTTACGCTTGATCTAACAGGAGTGCGCTTCACTCAAGGAATCGAATTCGATTTCACCGCAAGTCCGATCAATACCCTCTCTCCCGGACAATGTATCGTACTTGTGAGCAACGAGGCGGCTTTTGAGATGCGTTACGGCTCCGGGTTCCCGGTGGCAGGTTCTTATGCACCCTTCCACTTGGAAAACGCCGGTGAGGTCCTGAAGATTGAAGATCCGCAGAACAACACGATACAAGAGTTCAGGTACGGCGATGACCCGGCGGCCGGTTGGCCTCAACTTGCAGACGGCATGGGGCCTTCGCTTGAGGTTGTAGACGTAAACGGGGATTATGACCTCCCGAGCAACTGGCGTCTCGGCCCGCGAAACGGAACCCCTGGTCTGTACAAAGGGTTGGCGGGGTCTTTCGTACGCGGCGATGCGAATGCCGATGGCGGCCGCGACATAGCTGATGCGGTTTTTCTGCTTGGATACCTTTTCGCCCAGGGAGAAAAGCCTCCATGCGCTGAGGCCGGTGATGCAAACGACGATGGGAAACTGGACGTAAGCGATGCGATTGCTCTGCTGCGGCGCCTTTTCGGGCCCGTCCCTTCGCTGCCTGACCCTGATTCCGCCTGCGGCGTCGATCCTACACCCGACGCCCTGGGCTGCCTCTCTTTCCCGCCTTGCAGATAAGCGTCGCGCGCGATTTCGCAAGGCCCCGGTTACGGCGCTCGGCTTTCACCGACTTACATACAAGGCGGGAAAGAATTGCACGCAAGAGCCATCCCGGTTGTATCCAGGCCACAGGCTGAAAATGGAGGTGGCGGCGGCGCTCCGCCTGCAAAGAGATAACGGAGCAAGTACACTACGTCCGCCACGTCCAATTTCTCGTCGTCGTTGGCATCCGCCGCATCCAAACAAGCCGGCTTCCCAGCGCCTCCGAAAAGATACTGTAGCACTGAAATCGCATCCGCCAGGTTTCTCATCCCGTCGGCGTTTGCATCACCGCGGAGGAATGAAGTCTCTCCACCCGGTGCAACACCCACCGCTCCCGCGCTCTCCCCGAAGCGGATCTCATCAAATGCGGCCCAGCGCCTGCCACCGAAGGTTATGAAACGCAGCACCGAGGGATCAAATGTGAACTGCAGCTTACAAGAGGGCTCACCCAAAGGTACCGGCGCTTCCACTGCGGCATTATCGCCGGGAATCAAAACCCAGAGGCTGATCTCGTTTTGCAAGCCGGGTTTTCCGGCCCACCTGATCCGCCCGGCGACAAGGTGCACCTGCGCTTGGTTTGAAATCCTGAACGCACCGGAACTTAAGCGCGGCATCCCCGATCCATCGCCGTTTCCGTCAAAAACGCAGGCACGCACTGCAGAGGATCCAAAAAGGCCTTTTACATCGAAAAGAAAACCCACCGCGTACGTATCACCCAAGTTGTAGTTGAAAAGTTGCTTGTAGCTGCCGTCATCATCGCGTAGAGGCTGGGAGGCAAACAAGAAGGCCTGGCTTTCGAAGTTGCTCGAGGTGTCTTTGTTCCGCACAAGCACGCTGAACCAAAGCTCAGCCCCGGGGGCTGTAAGGCGCTTCAAGACCTGCGGGTCAACCTCCCGCGCCGCCGCTCCCCGCCCTTCGTAGCTTTTGCGCTCGGCGAAACAACCTTCGCTTCTTATGCCGGGGAATGTAAGACCTCCGGGCTTCGCCTCGTAAGCATTCTTGAAATAACTTCCTGTCCAAAGCGCGCCCTCTTTCCAGCCCCACCCGCTTCCGCGGCCGGCAAGAGCTCCGCCCGGGAACGTGAATCCTTCATACAAAAGCGCAGGAGGTGCAGGAGGAGGCTCGGTGTGCTCGGGGACCTCGGGGGGCGCTACAGGTTTTCCTGTTTCAGGATCGATCGGATAGATTGCACCGGTGTTCTCGAGCCACCGGCGGAGCTCACCTATCAACTGAGCTTCGATTTGATACACCTTCTTGAAATCTCCTGCCGGCGGGAAGCTCAGGAGATCCGTCTGCTCGCCTATATCAGAGGTCAGGTCATAAAGCTCGGTATGTCTGTCTTCGTAGAAATAGAACAGTTTGTACCTGTGCCCCTCAAGCTCGCGCAAAATGACCGAGCATGGTGATGCACGAGTATCAAGGTACCCGGGAAAATGATAGTAGATCGCAGAGCGTCCGAGGCTCGAAGCGCGTCCCAACAAAAGCGGAACCAACGACACTCCGTCAAGAGGCTGCGCCGAAGGCGCAGGTAAAGCGGCGCCTGCAAACTCAGCGAGCGTAGGATAAAAATCGATCACATGGATCATGACATCGCTTTTCACACCTGCGGGGATCACACCCGGCATCACCGCAATGAAAGGCACGCGGATCCCCCCTTCGGTGAACATGCCTTTGCGGCCGCGCAACGGCGCGTTGTTGGTCCGGCCGTCACCTCCGTTGTCCGACAGGAACAGAAGCAATGTCTGTGAAGCGATACTGTCTGAAGTGTCGCCGTCGCCGTTAGGATCGTTCAAGAACGAAATGATTCTGCCGACGCTCTGGTCAAGGCCTTCGATAAGCGCCGCCACATGCACGTTGTCGTGCCCCCTTTGAGAGGGATGGGCCGCTTTCTTGGCCCTGTACTTTGCAACCAAATCCGGCCGGCCTTGGTTCGGTGTGTGAATGGCATAATGGTGCACCTGCAGGTAAAGCGGTTTGCCTGAGCCGAGGTGGGTCTTGAGGAAATCTATCACCGCGTCCGTAAGAGCGTCGGTTACATGCTTCGGCGTACCGATCAGGCTCTCCGGCAGGCCGTACCTTGCAACATACTGCGCGTCATAGGGTCGTGCGTAGGGATCAAGCTCAGGACCGACGTTATCCACAAAGCGCCATTTCCCATCCGGATCCTTCCGCGCAAAGTAATTGCCCGGGTTTCCCGCCGGTCCTCCCCCGAAGTTGAAATCAAACCCCTGACTGAGAGGCATTGTGGAAGCACCGCCCTCATGCCCTCCCACATGGTACTTTCCGAAGTGAGCCGTGATGTACCCCGCAGCTTTCAGTGTTTCTGCCACTGTTATAACCCCGGCGGGTACATCTTCATTTTGTTGCGGGCCGACAAGCGTGCCCTTCCCTCGGTTTAGGTGACCGACATTGTAAACCCGCGTGCGCGGGGGATACCGGCCGCTGAGCAGCGCCGCCCTTGTCGGAGAGCAGTTAGGCTGCGCGTAAACACTGCTGAAAGCCATGCCTTCACGCGCCAGCCGCTCCAAGTTCGGGGTCTCATAGAAATCACTACGATTATCGCAGTTAGTAGCCCCTGTACTCAAATCCGTCCAGCCGAGATCGTCGGCAAGGATAAAGATGATATGAGGCTTCCGAGGGACTTGAGCGCCGCCTGCGGAGCTGC
>CAZGYL010000217.1:0-8071 GCA_964529985.1 uncultured Planctomycetia bacterium
GCCTTTTGCTCCAGGCCGGTCTCGGCCGCTCTTGTTGTCATCAATGAGATCTTGGCCCGAAACCGCATGGTCCTGCAGGACGAAGATGGGGACAGCAGCGACTGGATTGAGTTGTACAATCCTACCGATCGAGCAGTGGATCTATCGGGGTTCGGGTTGACCGACGCGCCGGGGTCGGGTACCACATGGCGGTTTCCTGTAATCGTGCTTAAGCCCCGATCGTTCCTTCTTGTCTGGTGCTCGGGGAAGAACCGGACCGAGCCTTCCAGGGAGTCTGTTTTCAAGCCGGATTCTTTGGTTCCGTTTGAAACCGTTATTGTGGGGAAGAACCACCGGTGGAAATTCCTCCTGGGGGCCCCGGAAGATGTGCCGCCTCCGATCGGCTGGAACGAATTGGATTATGACGATCGAGGCTGGGGCAGCGGCCTGCCGGGCTTCGGTTTCGGGGATAACGACGATACAACGGTTTTTCCGCGTGGCGTGGGCACGGTATACCTGAGGTGTCGTTTCGGTGTTGAGGACCCCGGGGCGTTTGAGAACCTGATTCTGGAGGTGCGTTACGACGATGGGTTTGTTGCATATCTTAATGGAAAGGAGATTCTGAAGGTTAATTACGACGGCGACGGAGTGCCGAATTTCTCGGCTACAGCCAGCCGCTCGCACGAGGCGAAGTTTCGCGAGCGCTTTGATCTCACACCTTACCTGGAGGACTTGAAACCGGGAGATAATCTCCTTGCGGTTGCGCTCTTGAACCGTTCCATGACCAACCCCGACCTAAGCTTCGATCCGGTTCTCGGTGTCGTGGGCGGAGTTCTGCATACGAACTTCCGCTTGTCAAGCGGCGGAGAACGGTTGATCCTTACGGACAGGCGTGGCCAGGTGCTTGATTTTGTAGTCTTGGGGCCGCAGGCCCGCGATCATTCGTACGGCAGGGTGCCGGACGGCACGGGACCTTTCCGCTACCTTCTGAAGCCGTCTCCCGGAGCTCCGAACACAGGCCCTAATTCAGCGGAGCTGATTCCCGATGAGCCCCAGTTCGCTCCGCCGGGGGGCTGGTACGACAGTCCGCCCGAGGTGTCCGTTTCCGCGTCTTTTCCTTTTGGAACAGCGATCCTTCGTTACAGCTTGAACGGTTTGGCCGTTACGGAAAGA
This sequence comes from uncultured Planctomycetia bacterium, assembly GCA_964529985.1. Lineage (GTDB taxonomy): Bacteria > Planctomycetota > UBA8108 > UBA8890 > UBA8898 > CAZGYL01. Next base: position 1,153 of record CAZGYL010000217.1, read on the forward strand.
AGTACTGAATACACAGGACCTTTTTCTGTGAGTCGCACCGGGCCTGTCAGCGCGGCGCTTTTTGTTGACGCTGAAAAGGTGATGCCGACCGTTGCGCATACTTACTTCATACGCGTATCGAAGCCTTCGTTGCCTGTTTTTGCAATCACCATGGATCCTGCCGACTTCAGATACGTGCACCTCACGCAGGACGCCCGTGGAATCGGTTCGGAGCGGCCGGCTTTTCTGGAAATTTTCGATCGCGACGGCATACGTGTCTTGGGGACCGGGTTCGGACTGCGGCTGCACGGCGGTGCAGGTCGCAAAGGCGACATGCAGATCAAGAAGGCCTACAAAGCGTATTTCCGGTCAAAGTACGGTGATCCCGTATTGGAATGGCGGGTGATACCATCCACGCCGGTGGACCGGTTCGATAAGTTGGTTTTGCGGTCGAATTTCAATGACGCTTTCAGAACGGGTAACCCCGCAACTTTGATGCGCGATCAGATCATACGGGATCTACATGAGGAAATGGGAGGTACCGTTTCGCACGGAGCATGGTATCACCTTTACGTCAACGGTCAATATCGGGGCATATATAATGTTGTGGAACGCATGGATAAAGTTTTCTTAGCCTCCTATTTCCCGCAGTACGGGGAAAACTGGGATGTCATCAAGACCCGGAATGACCTGCTTGACGGCGATATGAAGGCATGGTCGGCGACCATCGACTTCTTCAGGAGGAACCGCAGGAACCTCAACGACGAGGAGTTGTACAGGCAGGCGGCTTCGCTTATCGATATCGAGGACTTTACCGCTTATGTGATCTTGAATATTTGGTCGCAGAATCACGATTGGCCGCACAACAACTGGTACATGGCCCGGCCGAGAGTACCGGACGGACGTTGGATATTTCTTGTATGGGATGCCGAGTTCGGTATAGGGCGCAATCCTCAAGGGTTTTCAGCCGATACTCTCTCTCACGTCTTAGGCAGGGCTGATTCGCCTCTGGGGACGATCCTCGATGCACTGCTCAGCAGCGAGAAATACCGCAGCTACTTCTGGGAAAAGACGCAGGAGTTCCTCGACACGGTGCTATCGCCGGAAAATGTGATCGAGCATATACGGGAGCTCCACGATCTCCTTGCACCGGACATGCCCCGCGAGCTTGCCCTTGTCGGGCGCAGTATGACTTTGTGGGAGCGGAACGTTCAGGCGCTGCAGACCTTCGCGCTCCGGCGTCCCGATGTGGTGCGGAGTTTCATCGCAAGAAACCCGCGTTTCGGATTTCCTTCGATCACGAACATCTACCCGACACGGGTGGCCCTAAGCGGGCGAACCACGGTGAAGGTTCGAGGTTATAATTTCGTCGGCATAAAGGAGGTGTCTTTCAACGGTATTTCTTCACCTGATGTGGAAGTGGTAAGTTCTTTTGAGCTCAGGGCGGAGATTCCTCTTGATCCGAAGGTTGAGGGAATTCCGACTGTTACGGTACTTACCGCCAAAGGGCGGGCTGAACGGACCGGCCTGGTTAGAATCGAGTTTGTTGCGCCGCAGGTTTTTCTCCTCTCTCCGGATCGGGGCGGGGCGGGCGACGTGATACGGATTTTCGGGAAGGGCTTTCTGCCGGGCGTCGGGGTTGATTTCGGTGGCGTTCCGGCTCCTTCGGTCAATCAAGTCCCTGACCAGCCTGACGTAATAGAGGCGGTTGTCCCGCCCGGATCAGGCACGGTTGAGGTTGTGGTTTACAACACGGTGCCCCGTAGGTTGCCTGCAGCCGAGATCTTGAGCTTCACTTACGTCGGAGAAGGATATTGTTTCATAAGAGGGGATTGCAGCGGGGACGGCCGGATTTCGGTAAGCGACGCGGTCTGGATTCTCAGGTACTTATACGGAGGAAGCCCCTCGAATTCAGGGTGCCTGAAGGCCGCAGACGTCGATGACTCAGGGAAGGTGGAGCTTGCCGACTCGCTGAGGCTGCTGGGCTTCCTTTTCGCCGGAGGACCTGCACCCGAACGGCCGTTTCCCGCCTGCGGCGGGGATCCCACGCCGGACGGCCTGACTTGCGCCGCAGCCGCACCTTAATGGCGGGGCAGGGGCCAAATCGATTGCACGCACGTACGCCTCTTGCATTTGTGGTGGCACTTTTTATAAAATCGTGTTACCACTTCGGGCCGACCTGTTGCCTGGTAAAGGAGGTGTACAGTGCAAGAAACTCGATTTTCCACGAAAGCGTTTCGTTATGTGACAAACAGGTTTGTTGCAGTTCTGATCCCTGTTTGGTTCAGCGTGCTTGCAAATTCAGAGGGTCTCGCCGCGCAAGCCGAGGGTGAAAAAGAGCTCGGTGAGGTGCGCATTGTTGCTACCCCCCTTGTCGAGGGAACGGAGACCGACAGGTTCGCAAACGAGAAAACGGTCGTTACCGCCAGTCAGATCGGGGGTTTGAATGCTTACGATTTACCCTCCGCGCTCCGCACATCTCCGGGGGTTACTATAACGCGTTACAACGTTGTCGGGTCTTTCGGCGGGGCGGAAGGCGGGGCGGTGTTTCTGCGCGGCCTCGGCTCAAGCAGGCCTGGTGCGGAGATCCAAACAACCATTGAAGGCGTGCCTGTGGGAAACGCGATTTGGCATCACCCCCTTTTGGATCTGGTGCCTTTGACTCCCGTCGGTGCGATCGAGATTCGCAAGAGCTCGCAGCCGCTTCAGTTCGGGAACGCATTCGGAGTGGTGAACGTCTTGCCGAGACGGCGTCTGGAAGAAGGATTTGAGACTGAAGTAAGCGCGTTGTACGGGAGCTTCGACACCATAATGGAAACGGCTCGGCACGCCGGGAAGAAAGGAAAGTTTGACTACGCGGTAACCCAAGCTTACCGCAGGTCCGACGGGCACCGTGACGATGCGGACGGGCATTTGGGCGATTTCTCGCTGCGTTTGGGCTACGAGCTGAACGAGACATGGGAGGCGGGATTTTTCACCATGTATTCCGAGAGCTTTGCCCGCGATCCGGGGCCCAGATACAACGAGGCCCTGAAAGACGGTACCTATGAAACAAATCAGTGTGTTGCGATCGTTTCCCTGGCCAACAGATTCGAACAGGGACACGGCTCTGTAAAGGTGTACTGGAGCCGCGGCGAAGGTGATTGGCGCGATCAGGCGGGAAACGCATGCAACACCTTGAACGAATGGCTCACATATGGTGTTTTGGCAAGACAGGCGCTCGAGTTGTGGGAGGGAGGTCAGATCTTGGTCGGGGCCGATGCGGACGTTGTCGATGGGGATGCCCGCTTCACCTACGACGACGCAACACCTCCGCGGCATTTCCTTGCGCCCCAGTTCGTACTGCTTTCACCCTTTTGCGGTTTGAGCCAGCGCATTGAGCTGAGCGAGGACCTTTCGATCACCCCATCGGGCGGCTTCCGCTATTACGATCACACCTATTTCGCCGGAGAATGGTCCCCTCAGGCCGGCGTTGTCATAACATGGCGTAACTTCGAAGCGCACGGCAGTTACAGCCGCGGTGTTTCCTACCCCGGACTGAATGTGGTTGTCTTCTCTGAAGACGTAATACCCGCTCTCGCTACCTCTTGGAGGGACTTGGATGCCGAAACTGTCGACCATTACGAGCTCGGAATAAAACATAAGTGGGGAAAAACCTTGGAGATCGGTGCAACTTTCTTCCACGACGAAGTTGAGGATCGATATGTCTTCATTCCTCCGCCCCCACCCCCTCCCGTTTTCGTAAACGAGGGAAGATTCCGCACGACCGGGGTCGAGTGTACGGCGCAGGTTGTGCCGTTCAGCGATTTGTCCTTATTCGCCTCTATGACTTACCTCAAACCGAGACCGAACGACGTCCCCTACACTCCCAGGTGGAGCGCGAGCGGAGGCGCGCGGTGGAGGATCATGGAGAATGTTACTTTGAACGTCGACGCTCAATACCTTGACGATATGATCGTCGGCTCCCGGGCCAGGCGCAGCGGCGCTTCAAATACGTCCAAGGTCGGCACTTACTTTCTGCTTAACGCCAAAGTTTCCTACCGCGTCCCTATGGGGCCTGTGGAGGGAGAGCTTTTTGTGGCGGGTGAAAACCTCACAGACACCGACTACGAGTATCGCCCGGGATATCCGATGCCGGGCATATCGGTCTTCGGAGGCATGAGCGTTCGATTCTGATCCGGCGGGCTTGACGCCTCGGACCGCTGTTGCTACAAAGCACGGCTGCTGATCGCGCTTGGTTTTTCCGGCAACCGTTTCCCATCAACCGGTTGCCTTGCGTGGGAGAGGCATTAGGCCCGAAATACGGAACACCATGGATCGCCCGACACCGAGCTCGCCGCCTCAATGGGTACGCGGTGCGGTTTTTTACCAGATATTCCCGGACAGATTCGCGCGGAGCGCACGCACCGGTCCGATGGGCACCTTCGAGCGCTGGGAGGATCCTCCGACTCTTTTCGGCTTCAAGGGAGGGAATCTGCGCGGGATAACGGAGAAGTTGGATTACCTTCAGGACCTGGGAGTCACGGCGCTTTACCTCAACCCTGTATTCAAGTCGGCGGCGAACCACAGGTACCATACTTACGACTACTTTGCCGTAGATCCTATCTTGGGAGGGAACGAAGCTTTCGAAGAACTCCTTGCCGCAGCGCACCACAGGTCCATGAAGGTCATACTCGACGGGGTTTTCAATCATACGGGCCGGGGCTTCTTCCCTTTCCACCACATTCTTGAGAACGGGCCTGCCTCGCCTTACCTGGATTGGTTTCACATAAAAGGGTTTCCGCTGCGTGCCTATTCGCCGAGGCGCAAGCCCAACTACGAGGCATGGTGGGGTCTTGCGGCCCTACCGAAGCTCAATACCGACAATCCCCGAGTGCGCGCCTACATCATGGAAGTTGCGGAGCACTGGATCCGGCGCGGGATCGACGGCTGGCGCCTTGACGTGCCCCAGGAGATAAAAACGCCCGGCTTTTGGGAGGAGTTCCGCAGCCGTGTCAAAGCGCTGAACCCCGAGGCCTATTTGGTGGGTGAGATTTGGGGTGACGCCTCGGCATGGCTCAGCGGAGGGCGCTTTGATGCCGCCATGAATTACGTGCTTTCCCGCGCGTGTCTCGGTTTCTTCGGCGGCGAGGATCTGGATACTTCGGCCAAGCCCGGCGGCTATCCTCTCCGCGTGCTTGATGGACCTGCTTTCGGCCGCACCTTGGAAAAGTTGATCGCTTCGCACCGCTGGGAGACCACTTTGGCCCAGTTCAACCTCTTGGACAGTCATGACACCCCGAGATTCCTGACACTCGTCGGAGGAAGGAAAGAGCGGCTCAAGTCAGCCGTTCTTTTCCTTATGACCTTTCCGGGTGTACCTTGTGTGTACTACGGTGACGAAGTCGGTCTTGAGGGGGGAAACGACCCTGACTGCAGGAGGGCCTTTCCGTGGGACGAAGCCCGGTGGGACCATGAGATCCGGCGCTGGTATAAGGACGCAATCGCGCTTCGGCATCGCTTTACCTCGCTTCAATGCGGGGCTTTTGAAAAAGCGGCCGTAGGCGCGCGCACCTACGCGTTTCTGAGGCGCTCCGAGAAAGAGGTCGTAGTTGCGGCGTTCAACAGCGCCGCCGAGGTCGGTCACCTTACCATTGAGGCGTCGGTGAATCTCCCTTTGGAGCCGGAAAAGTGGCGGCTCCTTTTGGGTGAAGCTTCGCTTCGGCGTGAAGGTGAATCTCTGATCATCGCCCTTCCGCCGTTTTCGGCCTGCGCTTATGAAGTTCTGCCCTGAAGCGCCCGTCGGATCGGAAGGGCCGCCTGCACGGCTCAGTAGGTTTTCCCACCAATGACGCGCGTATTGTAGCGCTCCCGATACAGGCGGTGTACCTCGTCTTCGGGATAACTTTCTCCTGCACCGTACGGGTAATTTTTCATGCCGTGAAACGGCAGAGGCTCAACCGTATCAGGGTATGCCGTGTAAAGGTCCATGTCTTTGCAGTAACTGTCCGTTTTCAGAATAAAGGTTCTCCTGCAGCCTTGAGGCACCTTGCCGAAAGCGCCGATCGGAAAGCTTACGGTTACCTCGTCCCCGTGCCCCATAATGACGAAACAATCGTCGGCTTTGCTTAAGAGCTCGGAAACCTCTCCGTAACGGGTATACCTTCCGGCCATGAGCTTCCATGTAACGGGCTGCTCCAGATTCTTGTAGTCGTAGAGGTTCGGGTGGCGCCCGTCCGGACTGTACTCGCGCGGGTAACCCAGGAAGTGAAGATGCGCACTTGCTGCGGCGATTTCCTTTACCTTAACGGGACTTGCGGAATGGACTCCTATAAAGATCCTGTCCCAGTAAAGCTCCATGTTGCTTGAAACACGCAGGAACCTGTCTCCGGGTTTCAGCTTCCCTGTCAATTCGACTGTCATGAAGTGATTAATGCCTGCGGGATACCCGGCTTCCGCGAACAACACGTGCCACGTTCCGTTTCGTAACACTGAAATGGTGGGAGCCTGCAGGCGCACGCCGGCCTGGTAAGCGGCGTAATTGGTGCTTGAATACCCGTATTCGACCCAGCCGTGAAGACACAGCACGAGACGGGCCGCCGCCGCCCGTGAAGAAAGCCGATCACCGAAATCAAGAGTCAGACTGTGAGGCTTTGCAACCCCGATAAACCGCGGGTCGAGTTCTGCCGCACCCGCGTACCTGCGATCGAGGTGGAGCACTTCCCGGGTTACGTCCACGCCGCGGTGGTCCACGGCGCGTACCGGGTCGATACATTCCGTGAAACAAAAGATCTTGAAGTCCGGCGAAGGCAGCCTGACCGCCATGTACTCGTTTGGATAGATCAATGTGCCTTCCGGGTGATCCACCGCGATCAGCTTTACTTCGTCAAGATACACAACCTCTTCAAGCTGTGCGACGATCTGCACGACATACCTTCCGGCCTTTGGAGCGAGCTGAGGC
>CAZGYL010000218.1:0-8011 GCA_964529985.1 uncultured Planctomycetia bacterium
CCTCACATGCGAGCGCTATGAGGTAACCCCCAGACCGCTTCCGGGAGGCGGCTAACTTCCTGTTAAAGGGCCCATAAGCCTCGATTTGCACTCCGCCCGTCCCTGATGCTACACTTCCCCGGACGAAAAGGAATTTTTTTGCAGGGGTGTAATTCGAGTTTGCCACCATGGCGGACGGACCGGAGAAAATAGCGCGACTTGTGGTCCTTGCCGGGCCGCATCAGGGAAAGCGGATCTTCCCGCTGAAGGAGCTCACGGTCTTTGAAATAGGCCGGGCTGCGGGAAGCCACATCCGAATCCGCGATAAGGAGGCTGCACCGAATCACGCGCGCATTTTCCGCAATGAAAAAACCTATACCCTCTACGCACTGAGCGACAAGAGACCCACATGTGTAAACGGCGAGCCGGTCAAGAAGGCCCTGTTGAATCACGGCGACATTTTGAAACTCGGACAGACCGAGCTGCGCTTTGAGCTTGTCGATCCGCAGGAGCTTCTAACGCCGCCTCAGGAACCGATCGCTCGATCCGAAGCGTCTCCGGCCGCTGAAGCCGAGTCACAGCAGGCCGCCGCCGTCAGCCCGCAGGTCGAACGGCCTGAGGCTCCCGCTCCCGAGGCCGAAGAGCGAAAAGCTGAAGCCCCTGATCAAAAACCTGTCTCAGCCAAATTTGTAGTTGTCGCAGGGGACAACGCAGGCAGCGTTTTTTCGCTTGAGGGAATGTCCCGTTGTCTGATAGGACGCGCTTCGCATTGCGACCTGCGCCTGCCCGATTTGAAAGTCTCGCGCGAGCACTGCGTCGTAGAAGTGCACAAAGGCCACTTCGTAATCACCGACCTTGAAAGCGCCAACGGAACGGTGATAAACGGCGAGCGCGTCAAGAAAACGGTGCTGCAGCATAACGACTACCTGCGTTTGGGATTCACCGTACTGCGCTTCGAATTGGTCGAAACCACCGCACCCTGCCCGTCTTAAGCCCCAGGCGGAACACCGCCCCAGGCCTCCGGGAAGTCTTTGAGAATTTCCTAAGTCCAAGCGGCGTAAAGAATTATCTTTGTAGATCTTGACAAAGCGCCATAGGCCCGATAACATCCACTACTCGCCGGCAGCAGCGTTTGCCGGTAACAACGAGGAACGGAGGAACCTCCAGCTCCGTGTGGGGTCGGCGGAGCTCCGGGGCAGGTGGCGCCCCCGCACCCATGAGGTTCTCTCCCTTGAGACGGGAGCAGCCGCCATGGCCAGGAAGCGAACCAAGAAAAAGCGTTTTGCCCGAAAAGATTTACTTACTTTCAGAAAACTTCTGCTCAAGAGACGAGCTGAGCTGGCCGGAACCTTCGAATCGGTAAAGGAGCAGGCTCTTGACGGAATTGCCCGAAAAAACGGAGACCTCTCCACCGTGCCCTCAGAGGAAGCTGAGATCGCAACCCATATCTTCGATCAGAACCTCTCGCTTGCTCTCCTTCAAAGCGAAGCGGCGACGATAAGCGAGATCGACGAAGCAATACGCCGGATCGATGAGGGCTCATACGGCACTTGCGAGGCCTGCGGCCGCCCTATCCCCAAAGCCCGCCTTCGCGTGCTGCCCTTCGCCAAGCTGTGCGTCAAGTGCCGCGAGGCGCAAGAACGCGGCGACCTGGCGGGTCTGTAGGCTGTAGAACGCCTTTCCCCCTGTGCCTCCTCCAGGCGGCACTGTATCATAGTGCCGCCCTGCAGCCTGCCTTTTGGAGGGAGGACCTTGGCAATGGATCGCCGGGAAGAAGAACTGCTTTCGGAAAGACTAAGCGTGCAGGTGGGCGCGCTGCGCCTCAAAAGTCCCTTGATAGGGGCGAGCGGAACTTGCGGTTTCGGCGCTGAGCTGAATGAGGTCGGTTCTCTTGCCTATTTGGGTGCTCTTGTTACCAAGACCATCACCCCTCTTGCACGAGAAGGCAACCCTCCGCCGCGCACGTGGGAGACCGCAGCCGGACTGTTGAACTCAATCGGCCTTGCAAATCCGGGGCTCCAGGCCTTCTTACGTGAGATCGCCCCAACCCTGGAGCGCCTGCCTTGCCCCGTTGTGGTCAGTATCGGCGCAGAAGAAGCCTCAGGGTATGTCTCTTCAGCCGAGGCGCTCCGGAGCGTCTCCTCTATTGCGGCCCTTGAGCTCAACCTTTCCTGCCCGAATGTGGCCGGAGGGCTTGACCTGAGCCGTTCGCCCCAGGCTCTGGCGGAGGTCACCAGGGCGGTTCGCAGCAAATGGGACCGCCCTCTTTGGGTGAAGGTGACCCCCAGTATCCCGGATCTCGGGCCCCTTGTGGCTGCAGCGGCCGACAGCGGTGCGGACGCCGCCGTCGTAGCCAACACCCACCCTGCAATGGCGATCAACTGGCGCACGGGTCGCTCCAGACTCGGCCGTCCCACAGGTGGCCTCTCGGGTCCGGCTGTAAAGCCTCTCACAGTGCGGCTTGTCTATGAAGCAGCTTGCGCAGCGGCACTTCCGGTAATAGCTTCAGGAGGAGTTGCAGAAGCGCAAGACGTGCTTGAACTCATGGTGGCCGGGGCCTCGGCTGTACAGTTGGGAAGCATTTTGCTCCGCGAGCCGGAGGCGCCTCGGCGCTTTACTTCAGAGCTGCTCCACCTTCTTGACTCAGAAGGTATCGAAGAGATCCGAAGCCTTGTAGGCACGTTTTCGCCTTGAATTCAGGACGGCCTTTTAAGCTTGCTTCCACTGTGGGCTGCCGCGTGGAGGCAGTCCGCCGGGTCCCAAGTGCGGGTGAATATCCTCGCTTTCGCTTATGCTCCGCCATATACTTAAAAGGTACTTGACTTCCGCCTGCTTGCCGGACGCCTGTATGCCGGAGAGGTCCGCCCGGAAAGCGGAAGGGGCGGTGTTCAGGATCCATGCACGGCTATATAGTGTTCAATTGCCGTAACCGGCGAGTTGTACCCGTGAGGGAAGGTTCATGGCGTTTCTCAGTACATTACAACATTTCCTCGTTAAGGTTTTCGGATCCCGCAACGAGCGGGTGCTGCGATCGCTTTGGCCCATAGTTAAGCGGGTCAATGAGCTCGAACCGTCCTTTCAGGCCCTGACCGACGCCCAGCTCAGGGCCAAGACGGACGAGTTCCGCAAGCGCCTTGCCGACGGTGAAACCCTGGACGATTTGCTGCCCGAAGCTTTCGCCGCTGTGAGGGAAGCTGCGCGAAGGCGCCTCAAGACCGAAAGCGGCGTCCCCATGCGCCACTTCGACGTTCAGATCCTGGGCGGCATTGTGCTCCACCAGGGCAAGATCGCTGAAATGGTCACCGGTGAGGGCAAAACCCTGGTGGCCACCCTTCCGGCATACCTCAACGCGCTTACCGGCCGCGGCGTTCACATTGTAACGGTCAACGACTACCTGGCCCGCCGCGATGCCGCATGGATGGGACCTGTGTACGAAGCTCTGGGGCTCACTGTCGGCGCGATCCAGAGCAACATGGACAATGAAGAGCGCAAGAAACAGTACGCATGCGACATCACGTACGGAACGAACAACGAGTTCGGATTCGATTACCTCCGCGACAACATGAAGATTCGAAAGGAGGATCAGGTCCAGCGGGGGTTGCATTACGCGATCATCGACGAGGTCGACAGTATCCTGATCGACGAGGCCCGAACGCCGCTTATCATCTCGGGTCCTGCTGAAGAATCCACCGACAAGTATTACATTGCGAACCGCGTGGCGCAGAGGCTCCAGCGCGGCCGCGATTACGAGGTCAAGGAAAAGGAACACCAGATAGTGCTTACCGAAGAGGGAATCGAGCGGGCTGAGAAACTTGTCGGCGTGGATTCCTTCTTCACGGGCAAGAACATGGAGTGGCCCCACCATATCGAGCAGGCTCTACGGGCCAAGGAACTCTACAAGCGCGATGTTCATTACGTCGTCAAAGACGGCCAGGTGGTCATTGTCGATGAATTCACCGGCCGCTTGATGGAAGGCCGCGTTTGGAGTGATGGACTTCACCAGGCGGTTGAAGCCAAGGAAGGGCTCAAGATCAAGGAAGAGAACCAGACACTTGCTACGATCACCTTCCAGAACTACTTCAAGCTCTACGACAAGATCGCCGGTATGACCGGTACCGCAATGACCGAGGCCGCCGAATTCTATGCTATTTACGGCCTCGATGTGGTCGCCATCCCCACGAACAAACCTTTGATTCGAATCGATTATCCGGACGTGGTCTACCGCACGCCGGCTGAGAAATGGCGCGCGATCGTCAACGAAATAGTCGAGTACCACAAAATCGGAAGGCCGATTCTTGTGGGCACGGTCTCTATTGAGAACTCAGAGAAGCTCAGCGACATGCTCCGCCGGCGCGGTATCCCCCACAGCGTTCTCAACGCGAAACACCACGAGCGTGAAGCTGAAATAGTGGCGAAAGCCGGCCGGCTTGCGACCGTAACAATCGCTACGAACATGGCCGGCCGCGGTACGGATATCGTGCTCGGCACCTTTACAAAAGAGGAGTTGCTCGCGCATTGGCAGAAGTGGGGGCTTGCACCCAAGTCGCTCAGCACCAGCATGCCCGAAGAGGCCATCGAAGAGGCGCTCGTGCGGCACTGGGCGCAGTATTACCTCGATGAGAAAGCGCGCAACCGAGCGGGCGACGATACCGAAGCTCTGAAGCGGGCGCTTCTTCAGCGCTGGAAAGAACTCGGAATGCAGCCCTTACCGTTCCGCTTGGCCACAACGGTCCAGGAGCTCGGCGGGCTTCACGTACTGGGGACCGAGCGGCATGAGGCGCGCAGAATAGACAATCAGCTGCGCGGGCGCTGCGGACGCCAGGGAGATCCCGGTACCTCCCGTTTTTACCTTTCCCTGCATGACGACCTCATGCGCCGCTTCGCACCTGAGCGTGTCGAGCGGCTGCTCGAGCGGCTCGGAATGACCGAAGGCCAGGAGATTTCAAGCCCGATGGTAAGCCGCGCGATTCAGCGGGCTCAGAGGAAAGTGGAGTCCTGGAACTTCGATATCCGCAAGAGCCTGCTTGAGTACGACGAGGTCATGAACGAGCAGCGCACCATTGTTTACTCCCAGCGCCAGAAGGTTCTCGAAGGGGAAAACCTGCGTGACATTATTCAGACCATGTTTCGGGACATGGTCGCAGATACGGTCAAAGACCTGCTTGATCCCCGCTCCGGCTCGGAAGAGGATCCCTCGACTTTCACGTTTTTCCTGCAGAGCCGTTACGGAATCGTGATCGATCCTGAAGAGTTGCGCAACTGGACCATAGAAGAGGCGGTCGAAAAGATCACGGAGCAGTACCGCAGGATTTACCAGCAAAAAATCGAAGAGCTCGGAGAGGAGCTCATGGAGCGGGTTGAGCGCTTCATTCTCCTTACCCGTATCGATGAGAGGTGGAAGGATCACCTCTATGCGATGGACCAGCTCAAGGCCGGGATCGGGATGCGGGCCTACGCTCAGATCGACCCCAAGGTGGCGTACAAACGGGAAGGCTATGATCTTTTCAACGAGATGATCCGCCTTCTCAGGCAGGACGTCACCGAGCTGGTACTCAAGGTCAGTGTACGCCGCGAAGACGAAGAGGAACTCGGCAAGACGTGGAACGTCCGGCAGACGATCCACGAAGAGGCGGGCAGTGTTCTGCGCCAGCAGCGCGCCCGCAAGCAGGCTGCAGCAGGCCAGGGCCCTGCGAAACTGGAGCCGATCAGGAATGTGGGAGTTAAGATCGGCAGGAACGATCCCTGCCCGTGCGGAAGCGGCAAGAAGTACAAGAAGTGCCACGGACGGGGGTGAAACAAGGCGTCTGTCCGGAAGCCGGGTTGCCGAACGAGATATGCTCTCCTGTCCGACGAAGCGCCTTTCCCCGCTTGTCCGCGAGTTCTTGCCCGCAGCTCTTGACGTGGCGGGGGCGGCCGGTGCAACTCTTCTGAGTCCCTTTCTGCTCTGGAAGCTCCTCACAGTTCCCAGGTGGCGCTGCGGGTTTGCCGAACGCTTCGCACTCAAACTGCCCTCACAGCCTCTTCGCGACGTAGTTTGGATCCATGCGGTATCGGCAGGTGAACTTCTTACCGCCGAACCGCTTTTACGCGGACTGCGACAGGCTTTGCCTTCTTGCCCGCTCTTTTTGACCGTAACCACCGAAGCGGGTCATGTTCTTGCGCGGGAACGCCTGCCGGATATTCCCCACACCTTTTGGCCTGTTGATTTCTCCTGGTCTGTAAGGCGCCTTTTGGGATCTTTGCGGCCGCGCTTGGTGGTTCTCCTGGAGCTTGAGCTTTGGCCGAATTTTCTTCTTGCCGCTGAAAAATTCGGCGTTCCTGTTGTTGTTGTAAACGGCCGCATAACGGAACGAACAGCGCGGAGGTGGAGGCGCTTACCGCCTCTGGCACGATTTCTTTTCAATTTGGTGGATCACTTTGCGGTTCAAAACGAGCAATACGCCTGCAGGTTGCGCAGCCTCGGCGTCATCCCCGGGAAGATCTCTGTGTGCGGAAACCTGAAATTCGATGTCCCCCGCAATGAATCGGCGCCTGTTCTGCCCCTGCGGGACAGGCTGCGCGCGCAAGCTGCCGCGCCGATCCTTGTTGGAGGCTGTACCCACCCGGGCGAGGAGGCGCTTCTTGTCGATCTGGCAAAACGCTTGGGCGGGCTTCCGCTTGTGTTGGCCCCACGGCATCTTGAACGCGTGGAGGAAGTGGAACGACTGGTGCGCAACGCCGGCCTTCAGCCCTGCCGCCTTACCGACGGGGGAACAGGCGACGTACTGATCGTCGATGCGTTCGGCCGGCTTGATTCGATTTATCGCAGCGCCGACCTCGTTGTTATGGGAGGCACATTCGTACCCCACGGCGGGCATAACATGCTTGAGCCGGCGCGGTGGGGCAAAGCGGTTGTCTTCGGGCCCAGCATTGACAATTTCCGCGACATTGCGGTAGGCTTGCTGGCTCATGACGCCGCGGTCCAAGTCCCCGGGCCCCCCGGGCTGGAGGCCGCACTTGCGGAACTGGTTCGGGATCCGCAGAAGCGCAAAGCCTACGGCCGGCGCGCGCTTGAAGTGTGGCGCCAGGGACAAGGGTCGGTAAAGCGCTACGTAGCGGTGGTAAAGTCTTTCCTGTGAGCGCTGCGGGGCAGGCCAGGGAGAAAGGAGCACTATGGGACGAAAACGGCTTTTTACATCGGAATCCGTCAGTATGGGCCACCCTGACAAAGTGGCCGATCAGATCTCTGACGCTGTTCTGGACGCGATGATCGCTCAGGACCCCGCCTCAAGGGTCGCGTGCGAGTGCCTGCTTACAACCGGAATCTGTTTCGTAGCAGGTGAGATCACCACAAAGGCCCAGGTGAATATAGCGGATGTCGTGCGGGAAACTCTGAGAGAAATCGGCTATACGGATTCGAAAATGGGCTTTGATGCCGAGGGGTGCGCCGTCGTGGTGGCCTTGGACCGCCAATCGCCTGACATCGCAATGGGGGTGAACGAAGGGACGGGGCTTCACAAGGAACAGGGCGCCGGCGATCAAGGGCTCATGTTCGGGTACGCAACCGACGAAACCCCCGAATACATGCCGATGCCCATCGCCCTTGCGCACCGCCTTGTGGCGGCGCTCGCCGAAGCCCGTCAAGAAGGAGAAATTCCTTACCTGCGGCCGGACGGCAAGAGCCAGGTTACGGTCCTTTACAACGGTGACCGCCCTGTGCGCGTGCACACCGTTGTTGTTTCGAATCAACATGAGCCTGACGTTGATTACGAAACGATCCGCCGGGACATCATTGAGAAAATCGTGCGGCGGGTTATTCCCGCTGAGCTCCTGGACGATAAGACGGTTTATCATGTCAATCCGACGGGGCGCTTTGTAATCGGCGGTCCGGCGGGCGACACGGGACTTACAGGGCGCAAAATAATTGTGGACACATACGGTGGAATGGCACGGCACGGCGGCGGTGCCTTTTCAGGAAAAGATCCCAGTAAAGTGGACCGAAGCGCCTCGTACATGGCCCGGTACATAGCAAAGAACGTCGTTGCGGCCGGAG
>CAZGYL010000219.1:0-7994 GCA_964529985.1 uncultured Planctomycetia bacterium
CCATGAACCTGCATCAAGGCGCCTCAGATCCTCAAGATCAAGATCCCAGACGTTTGCCGAGCGCTTAGGCCCGAATACTTTTCTGAAGTCCGTCGTTCTCGTTACGGTGTTGTCGTGCATGAGAACGAGGTGTCTGTCGCGCGTAAGATAAACGTCGAACTCAGCGCCGTCCGCGCCGATCTCAACGGCCTCACGCAACGAAGCGAGAGTGTTCTCGGGAGCTACGAAGGAGAAGCCGCGGTGCGCGATACAAACAGGTCGCGAGGCCCTGCGAATCGGCTCTCCAAGTGTTCGCTGTTCTTCCGGAGTAAGATCTCTCGCTGCGAATCTCATTACCCTGACTTTGCTGCCTGAGAGGTGAAGGCCGAGGTACCCTTCCCCCACACCCAAAACAAAGGGACTGGTCAGAGCCTTACGCCCGTTTATAAAAGCTGAAATACATCCCCCTGCAACTCGTATTTCGGCCTTAAGCGGCATGCCGATTAAAATCTTCTCTGGAAACGATCCCCTGGCACGGACCTCCCACCTGCGGTCGGGCCTCCGAAAGGCATACTCTATGCCGCTCTTGCGGCTGGCTGCAAACCTTACTGTAAAAACATGATAGGGTGGACCGCCTTGGGGACCGGCTCCGAAGCAAAGCGCAAACCACCTGGTGGGATCCTTTACGGAACTAAAGGAGAATTCAACCTCCAAAGCGAAGGCAGCTCTCCTGCGATCACAAAGAAGGATGTGAGCCTCCCCGTTCGGGCCGGGTTCTCCCACGAGGCTTCCTCCTTCAACCCTCCATGACCCCTCAAACACCTTGAAAGGCGCAGGTGGTGCACCCGGGGCGGCACGGCTGAAATCAAACGAGACGCCTGCCGACGGATTTGCCCCCAGGAAGCTCAACACCAAGAAATGGAGAGGGAGAAGCGCCATTGTGTCCTCCTTTTTCAGTCGGGAAATCGCTGTGTGCAACTTACTTCTTTTATAGGAAGCGCAATAAAGCGTCAACCCGCCAGCATTCCATGTGCAGAAGACCACCTCTTGTAGACAGAGGCGGAAACTCCGGGATAGGATAGCAAAAATCCGCAAAACAAAGCACCCTTTCAAGCTGAGACAATGACAGGCATAAGCTCAAAATTCCGACTCTTAACACCCGTTTCGTTCATCTGCTTGAGTGTGGGTCCAAGTGCCGGAGCCCAGACACATCCCGTACTTGAGACCGCCGCAAGGGCGGCCCACAGAGCCCTTGCAG
This sequence comes from uncultured Planctomycetia bacterium, assembly GCA_964529985.1. Classification (GTDB taxonomy): domain Bacteria; phylum Planctomycetota; class UBA8108; order UBA8890; family UBA8898; genus CAZGYL01. The sequence continues at coordinate 1,238 of CAZGYL010000219.1, forward strand.
GACCGCTTAAGAGCCGGCTCTCTGCAATTCGGATCGGAACTTTGAATGATCCGGATTTCCGCAGCTTACTGCCGGCCGAAACAAGAAAGATCATTGCGGGGAAGCCGGATTCATTCGCTCTCGTTGAGAAAGAACATGGGAAAGCTTTTGTCATAGGTTCAGACCCGAGAGGCGCTCTTTACGGCACATTCCGCCTGATCGAGGAGGCGTGGCTGAGTAAACGAAAGGTCAAGGTCTTCAGTGCTCCTGCATTCCCATTCCGTGCTCTGTGGAGCTGGACGCAGCCGAGCTTCAAAAAGGATAGCATGTTTCCGATCCCCGTGCTTGCTGAGGGCCGCATTCCTGAAAGCGTGCGCGACTTCGCCGACACCTTGGCCCGCATGGGAGCGAACTGTTTCATCCTCTGGTCGAAACTCGGCTCCGCAGCCCCGAACGCAACTGCCCGGGAGAAGCTCAGGCGCAAAGCGCTTGCCACGCTTTTCGGATTCCTCAAAAAGGAGTACGGCGTAGAATGCTACCTTTTTCTTATCTATGCGCGGAAAAAGGAAGACTCGGAGCTTTGCGTGCACGACCCGAAGGTGAAGGAACGCTGGCGCAGCCTTGTTATAGATCTCTTCACAACTTTGCCGGGCCTGCGGGGATTGATGATGGCCGGTGCGGGCGGCGATTGGGTTCCGGCGCCCTGGGAATGTACGTGCCCGCGGTGCCGTGCTCTGACCCACCGGGAACTTCTCCTGAAAGCCATGCGCATGATTGCAGAGCCCATGCGCCCTTTCTCTGGACGCCTTATCTGGAAGGCGGTCACGGACAGGCCTACGCGGGTCAAATCCGAAATCGAACACTTCGCCCGGCTCGAAGGTAAGCTTCCGCGCGGTGTCTCTGTATCGTTCAAGACATTTTACAAGGATTTCAGGCCCCCTCATCCCGAAAACGCCATGTTCCACCACCTTGCTCCGGCGCCGCGGCAGGGTTTCCTCGCCTATGTGCTCGAACTTCAGATATTCGGCGAATACAGAGGCCATGACAGGTTTCCCTGCTGCATGGCGGAAAGGTGGGCGCCTCTTTTCCGGCGGGCTTACAAAAACCGTCTTGAGGGAGCCATTGGAATAATCGCTCCCAGAGCCCGCGAAGGATTCGACCACCCGTTGAACCGCGTCAACTGGTATGTATGGGGACGGCTTTGCTGGGAGCCTGAAGCCGCGCCGGGCGAGCTCATGCGCAGGTGGGCTGTTCTGAACTACGGCAAGAAGGCCGCAGATACCGTTGTTGAAGTCCTAAGGGAAACCTATAGAGCGGCGGTAAAAATCTTCTTCGGACTGGGGATCATGACTCAATTCCACAGTGATCTTCCTTCGATAAACTACGAGCTTGAGTCGAGTTTCTGCGGCCCCTGGCATGATATCCCGCGCGTTCCTGAAGGCTTTATCGGCCGCGCCCACGACCTAAGCATGTACCCCAAAGAGGTACGCAGGCGTATTGAAGCTGACCCAAAGCTCCTGCTTTTCGCGCACCGTGTCCCTTTGGAAACGAGGCTTGCCAGGATCCTTCTCAAGGAAAAAGACGACGCTTTGAGATCGATTGAAAGAATGAACGCCCTTTGGGAGACGCTGAAAGGAAGCGTCCCGGAGAAACGCTTTGAGCCGGTCGCGGAAATGTTGGGGGAAAACCTGTGGGACGCAAAGATCTGGCGTGAAAACTTTGCTCTCTACTTGGATTACAAGTTAGGGCGCCTTACGCTGCAGGATCTTTCGGAACGGCTGAGGAAGCTTGAGGCGTTGAAAGGAAAGGGCCTTCTTGTCAGAGAAGCAGCCTTTGAAAGGGTTCTCGGGGAGTGGGAAGATGTTTTGGAGGGGCGTTTTAAGCGCAGAGTTATGGAAGGCAGGTGGTGGGCGCCGCCTGAGTCCTGGTGGCCACCGGGCTTGGCGGGCGTTGCGCTGCCGCTTAAGAATCCCGGCCTTGATGAGCCCGGCGGGCCAGACGGTGCGAATCCAACCGTGGCGGCCGGTTGGCAGAACACCGACGGGAAGCCCCACCCCGGCTGGTACGGGATCGACCGAAAGGTGAAGAGATCCGGAGCCGGAAGCCAGAGGATGTCCTATATACCCGGGCTTTCAGATCCCTGGGGAACGATTTGGCAGTTCACGCCCGCAGGATCTGCAAAGCCCGGCCACCTGTACGAAGCTTCTGTCTGGTGCCGCACGCAGGGCATAAAAGGCCCTTCGAAGAAATGGGGAGGCTTGAGGCTTGCCGTCCGTTTTTTCGACAAGAAAGGCCGTTGCTTGAGCGAAGCGAGAGCCCCCCTGGATTGGAACGAAGATCACAACTGGAGGCCTGTCGGAGTGCGGTCGGCGGCCCCCGAAGGTGCATGGAGGATCCAAATCGTCCTCTTCCTCCACACTGAAGCAGGCACGATTTGGTACGACGATGTTCAGGTTAAAGACCTCGGGCCGCAGCCTTGAGGGAATTCCGAGGAAATCAACAAGCAGAGCTCATGGAAGACCGTCGCAAGAAGCTTAAAGTTCTTTTTCTGTGCACGGGTAACTCCTGCCGCAGTCAGATGGCCGAAGGCTGGGCGCGGCATCTGAAAGGCGACCTGATAGAGCCTTACTCAGCGGGAGTTGCAGTAGGCACTTTGGACGCGCGCGCTGTGCAGGTAATGAAGGAAGCCGGAGTCGACATTTCGCACCAGAGGCCGAAGCATGTGCAAGAGCTCATGCATATCAACTTCGATTACGTTATCACCCTTTGCGACCATGCAAGAGAGACATGTCCCGTTTTTCCAGGCAAGGCGAAAATCGTTCACCGCGCGTTTCCCGATCCCCCCGCTCTTGTCCGATCGGCCGAAAACGACCGACAGGCGCTCGAGCACTACAGGCGCGTACGCGATCAGATCAAATCATTTATCGAAAGACTGCCGGAGGCTCTTCGGCCGGTCTCGTAAGTGCGCTCCGGGCTCACTCGGCTCGATCCTGCGCGAAGAGCGGAAGGTCGCAGCCCGACTTGCGCGTTCTAAACGTTACGCTTCGGAACGTTTTTCGAAACCACAGAGAAAGTAGTGCGTCGGCAAAAGCTGCATACACAGCCTGAGAACATACCGCTCCCAAGGAAGTGTTTTCAGCACTACATATTGTAGAAGACGAAGGGCACCCACTTTGAACGAGCCACTTCACGCCCGTTCTTGTCCCAGAGAACCACTATCAGTTTCAGCGTCCAGAATCCCCGAGGCAAGTGGAGTTCGCTGTAGGGAATGAAGAGGGTAATGGGATTCCATATCCTACTTTCTACTTTGCCGCGGGGGACGAACCCCTTTGCCACCGCCACATAGCCCGCGACCGTTGAATATTTGCCGTTGGTATCTCTAAGCTGAGCTCCGTTCTCCAAGAAAAAGTATGCTGCGACCTCCGCCCTAGCCCCCTTGTGGTTCTCAAAGTCCTTCTTCACGGCTTCGTAAGCATCGAGACGGACAATCCGAGACGGACGTGGCCAGAGGCCGCCTCCGGAGGAAATCCTCTGGCGCAACAAGCTCGCAACTACGACAAGGGCGAAAGACCACGACCCGAACGATTTTCGCTGCACCTGTTTCTTTCTTTTCGTGACTGTCTCCTTTCTCGTCTTCCGGCGCGCCGACCGGTTCCTGCCACGAGCACCGCCATGGAAAGCTGCCGGCGGGCCGCGCTGTCCTCAGACTCAAGGAGCTGGTGTGTCGGGCACCTCAAGTCCTGCCCCGCATGCCCCTTGTCTTTCTCCGGGTGCTGCAGGGTGTTGCATTGCTTCATTACCAACGAGAACCAACCATGGCATTTCTTACAGGCTTTTTCAGACGAGTCAGAGGAAATGCCCGGAGCGGCAAGTCTTTGCTTCGCACGTCGCCCGTCACACCCCTTTAGCTAAGTGACACATTGTGATATGGAACCAGCCAGGTTGCGCTCTCAGCCAGGCTGTCCTCGGGATTACGCATCTTGAAGCTCGAGGCTATGCACTATTGACCGGGCGAACCCGATTTATGAAAATTACGTCACACGGCTGGAGGCCCTCCTGGTCGTCCACGAAACCTTAAACGGAAAGAGGTAGGCCTGCCTGACTGAGGTGGGTTCCCAATGGACTACAACGTGTTGTCATGTAGGTCTTCAGAGTGGTCGTGTTAGTTTCAAAGGGAGGTGTTATGAAAATCAGGCTCAACAGATTGGTAGTCGTCGTCGCGCCTCTGTTACTCTCATGGGGGTGCACCACATGGCGGGGTCATGGGATCCCGGAGTGCCAGACGAAAAAAATCGTTCTTGAAGGGGATAACTTCAAAATCAACAAGTCCATTATTCAGGCTTCAGCCTCATGCGCGTATTTGTTCCCCTTCGCCGGGTTGAGGATCATGGGCATTGACATTATACCCGGAGGCGGCATAGCTTTGGGTGATCCCGAGCTTTACAAGAAGGCCTACGAGCAACTGCGCGCACAGGCGGCCATGAAAGGGAAATCAGCGCAAATCCTGAATGTCACCGAGGAGCGGACCGTTAGAGGCTTCTTGTTCATCGGTGATCTTACGTTGACGCTTACTGCGGACGTGATAGAGTTCACGGACGAGTACAAGGATTACCGACAGCGCTAAACATAGAAGTGTCGGTTGTTCATGAAACCGGAAAGCAATTCTTTAATACCCAGGTAAGGCAGCAAAGGAGGCTTACGATTATGCGTCACATACATTGGTGGCTTATTGTCTTCGGCGTCTTTGGTTTACTGCTCTCGGGTTGTGCGGCTTCCTACGGTAAGGCTACACTTCCGGGGGACAAGCTCGAAATCGTCCTTAAGGAAAATGATTTCAGAGTGGTGGAAAGTAACCTGGTCGGAACCGCGTCGTGCTCTTATATATTCGGAATCCCGCTGGGAGATCCCAAAGTGGTCTCACGAGCACAGTCAGAGATCAGAGAAAAAGCAGGAGCCACGGGGCGGCCGGTCGTCCTGGTCAACTGGACAGAGGACGAAAGTTGGACCTACTTTTTGATCTACGCGCGTCAGAAAGTAACCTACACCGCTGACGCGATAGAATTCACCAAGTAGTCATAAGACGGGGCTATCGGCAGGAAAGCTTCCAGTAACGCACGGGCCGCTGGAGGCTCAACACGCTTGGAATGAGGCTCGGCCTCGACTTGCTCCCGAGTAGTGTGCCGGGCCGGTACGTGCCCGGCACACTACAGCGGGGCAGGTCGGCAGGGAATTAGGCGCCTCTTAGCTCCGATATTCACAAAGGCCTCTTTACCGAAAGGGGCTGTCCATTACCTACAGGAGATAGTCACCGAGCCCCGCACGAGCAAACAAGAAGAATCGTCTTTCAGGCCGCTTAGCATCCACGAGCCCGTCCCTGACACCTATGTCGGGAAAGCTGTCCTCCATATTCGCGCTTCGAATGTTGTGCGCATGACGTATGAGGGTCTCCGATATCGCAATACGGAACATCTCCGCGTAGGCAGGCTTTCGCACTTGTTGCGTTTACCCTGCGCCGCCGTTTTTCTGTCGGCTCTGGCTGCGTGTCGCACTCCGGTCGACCTTGACCAGCCTAACAAATATCCGTTTCCGAGGTCCGGGCGGCCCCAGGACGAAATAGTACGACTCTACGCAGCCCCTCTCCCCTTTCCACTGGGCGCGCTCGCACTCCACCTGTGGTTTCTGGCCTTTGATCCGAAAAGCGGCGAATGCAGCCGCTGGGAAGTTTGGCAGGAGGCCTGGATTGCTCCAGGCAGTTGGGGACATGTCTATCGCAACCTCTTACCTCCTACCGAAGGCATAGGCGGCGGCCGCCCCTTTGTCTTGCATGAATGGCGGGGTCAAACGGCCCGACGCATTATGGACATACTCTTCAGGCCGGGCAGCTACCCGGCACGGGCGAATTACAGGAGCTGGCCAGGTCCGAACTGCAACTCCTATGCGGCTTGGGTGCTGCGGCAAGCTGCAGTAAGCATAGACATAGATCCCAGAGCGATAGGCAAGGATTGGCCTGGCTGCTTCCGCGCGGGACTATCTCCAACACTGACCGGAATTCAGGCTGAAACGCCGTTGCTGGGTCTCCAGGTCGGACTTAAGGAAGGCTTCGAGCTCCATCTTTTCGCCCTCACCTTCGGTGTAGACCTCTGGACTCCTGCGCTCAAGACCCCGATGGGCCGTATAGGTTTTCCCGAACCTCTCTCTGATTAAGTCAATCTTATTATCGTCAGCAATAGTCCAGCTTTGCGGTTCCAGGATAATCGCTCCAGCCCACGCAGCCGACAGACAAGGTCACAGTCGTCTTAAGTCTCCCTTCTCGACCCTTTCCCGCGTCCTCCGCCGTACCTGCTTTAAAATCTCTTCGAATCCGGAAAATTTTTTGCAACAAACTTCCAACACCGGCGTCTTTCCAATACGTAGTTTAAATTGGTTCCGCCCTAAAGCCGGAACACCGGCAGGGCGACTTGGTTTCTTGGTTTCTTGATTCCCGAGAAGTTCTACCAGCTTCTCTGAACTCGCTCTGGAGGTCCGCCATGTTGCACATCAGATGGAACGGACGAAGCCATGACGTAGAGCTAAGCGCTCTCGGCCTCCGGGACGGTTCAGACGATCGTGAGATCCTCTCTGCGGCCGCCCGGTACCTTGAGCTCGATCCCGACGCCCTCTCTGAAGCCGTTGTGGATCGGGGACCGGAAGGCCACATCGTGATCCGGCCCGAAGCACTCTTTGGCTAGTGCCTCATCCAATAACTACCTTCCGGTTTTGGCTTTTCGCCAAAACCGGA
>CAZGYL010000220.1:0-7982 GCA_964529985.1 uncultured Planctomycetia bacterium
TTCCGGAAAAGGAAATTCGCCTCTACATCGTTTCCCACGAATACATCCGTATCGCCGTCGTTGTCGTAGTCGGCACATACCATTCCCATCCCAGGTCCCGCATACGCTGCGATCCCTGAGGAAACACTTACATCGGTGAAGGTCCCATCTCCGTTATTGCGGAAAAGCGTATCAGGATCAGGCTTGTAATCGCGCGGACTCGGATAAACGGGAAAGCCCATTCGGGTACGAAGCACGTGATCTTTGAAGCTGAACTTGATGTAGTTCGAGACATACAAGTCCAAGTCCCCATCATTCTCGATATCAAGGAAGCATACTCCGGCTCCGACCCTCGACCCATTGCCGACGCCCGCCTGCTCCGTCACGTCCGTAAAAGTACCGTCGCCGTTGTTTCTGTACAAAACATTAGGTCCGAAATTATTAAGGTAAAGGTCGAGCCAACCGTCGTTATCGTAGTCACCTACAGTCACCCCGAGGCCGTGTCCCGTATCTCCCACCCCGGCTTCGGCCGTCACATTGGTGAAACGCCAGTTGCCGTCGTTACGCCACAGCTCATTGCGAGGAGGCGGCCTGGATCCATCTCCGCAAAGCCGCCCGCCGTTCAGAAAGTAAATATCCTCATCCCCGTCATTGTCGTAATCAAAAAGAGCAAGGCCGCAGCAGACATACTCTACAATGTAATACTTTCCGCAGCCTCCATCGGTATGTCTGAATGTTACTCCCGTTTGGTTCGTGACATCGGTAAACACGACCTGGGCCCTGCAGAGTCCGGCAAACCAAAGCGGAAGAACTACCCAAAATTTACTTCTCACTTTCTTTTCCGCCTCTCCGTGTAAACCGCAGGTAGGTCGCTCGGTACACCGCATTTCCGGGGTCAAGCGCAACGGCACGTCTCAGGGCTTCAAGCGCGGCCTTTCTCCGTTCCTGCTTCACATAGTAAGCTCCCAAAAGGAAGTAGTTCGAAGCCTTCTCTTCAAGGGCCGCGGCCTTCTTGGCCAGCGCGAACCCCTCTTCCAAATTCTTGTTCTGATCGAGGTAAATCTGAGCAAGCAGTCTCCAGCCGTCCGAGCTTCCCGGAGCAAGCTCGCAAGCTTTCTTGAAGGATCGTTCCGCGCGGTCGAAAAGACCGAGCCTCGCTTCAAGCACCCCCCGGTTCACGAAACGCAAAGCATTCTTGTCTTCGAGAGCACGGAGCCGTTCGCAAAGTGCGAGGGCCTCCTTTATCCGGCCGGAACTTACATACAGATCCGAAAGCCTTTCAAGCGCACGAACATTCCGCCCGTCTGCAGCACAGGCTCTCTCAAGGAGTCGCTCAGCATCCCGGGTGCGGCCGTGAGCTTGGTAGACCTCTGCAAGCGAACACAGTGCGTCCGCAAGTTCGCTCCTCCGCGCCTTCAAATCGTCATAAGCAGCCCGCATACCGCGGTCTACAATGCCTTCTTTCGCCTTGAGTTTTTTGAAAGATTCAAGGTGATCACGCGCTTCCGCCCGCTTTCCCTTCCTGAGCAGAATATGAGCAACAGCCCAATGCGCCTTCGCATAGCCCGAGTCAAGAGCAAGCACCCGGCGGTAAAGGCGCTCAGCTCGCTCCAGATCGCCTTGCGCTTGCAGGGCGCGCCCGAGGAAGAAAAGCGTTCTCGGCGAGGGACCGCACCTTTCGAGCTCTTTCCTGAGAGCTTCGGCGGCTTCGGCCGGACGCCCCTGAAGGAGATAAATCTCCCCCAACTTGCGGTAGGCGCCGGGGTAAGCCGGAGTGCCACTTAGAAGGTTCTTGAGGAGCTCTTCCGCCTTTGCGAATTCCTCACGACGGAAAGCGACCTCCGCAAGGGCGAAATACCCTGAAGGATCGCCGGGCCGAAGGCTTAAGGCTTTCCGCCATGCTGAAGAAGCAAGATCCTGCATACCCTGGCGGCTGTAAGCGTTTCCCAAAAGAGCCCAAGCCCGAGGCTCTTCAGGCAAAAGAGCAACGAGCTTCTTTGCTTCGGCGAGTTCTTCCTCACAAAGCCTTCTTACCTGGTCCTTGACAGGGACCGGACGCTCGGAAGTTTCAGGCGTCGTGCTGCAACCGCATGCATACCATACGGCCAAAGCAGCCGTTAAGATGCGAAAGTTCCTGACGCTTTCGGCTTGCCTGCTTAAGGCCACGGGAAAAACCATTGCCTCACACGCCGCACATAAAGCCCGAGGCACAGACAGTGAATTACAAACCCCAGCAGGCTGTCGGGCAACCTTCGATTCTGACGCAGCGATCTCCCAGAGCGTGCTTAGGGCCTCCAGAGAAAAGGTATCCAAGCATTGCTACGACGTCCGCTACGTTCAGGCGGCTGTCTCCGTTGAAATCTAGTAAGAGGAGGTTCCCGTCCTCGCCGGGGTCTTCTCCTTCGCAGGGGAGCGAAAGCCCCTGTCCGCCGAAAAGCAAACGCAGCAGCCCCACAGCATCACTCACGTCGAGACGGCCGTCCAGGTTCACGTCACCGGGACGCAGCAAACCGCCGGCTCCGCCGGGGTTGTCGCCAATCCCGGGAGTGCCCCCCACAATGCTGCTCGGGGCCCAGTTCTCAGGTTTATTCCAAGCTTCATCAGGTGCGGTCACATCCACAACGGTCAGTGAATACCCGAGGCCGTCGGTCTCCGGGTACCAGGTATCCAAATAAGTTATGTCCTGAATAGTTATGTTTCCGCCGTAGGTCAATGTGATCCGGTCGCCGTCGTTGTCGAGCTTTCCCTCGAATCGGCCCGCTATCGGAATTCCTATACTTCCGTAGCGGCGCGAGAACGCATCCAGATCCCGCACAACAACCACGAATGCGCCCGGATCGAGGGTGCGTATTCGACCGTTGCCGAAGTCAAACTTGATTCCTCGGGTGAAACGCACGTCAGTGAGATCTATAGGCTCGTTGCTGCGGTTTTGAAGCTCGATGAATTCGAATTGCCCCACCTCACTCGGGTGGTACATGATCTCCGTGATTCTGAGCGCATCGACCACAGGCACGGGCGCAAGCGGGGGGCCTGCCGTGAACTCAACAGGATCGGACCAGTGGCTCCACCTCCCTGTGTTGTCCATCATTCGAACGCGGACCCGCAGCTTCCTCCCCACCTTTACCGCACGAATCGGAATCGTAATTTCAGGTGTATAAACCCGTATCGGATCGCTCTCCCATAAGGCTTCGATTTCGAGGTGCACAGGCTCAAGGCGCCACCTGGGATCGGAAAGCGGCAAGGTCTCCGGGTCCGGTAGGTCCCTAACCTCAGCGATACGCCACATCATGGCACCGAAAGTGTCTGGACCCTGCGGATCCGAGAACGATCCGGCACGAAAACGAAGCGAGTCGGCGGGGTAGCCGTCGGGTCCCACGTACTCAATGGTCGGCTTATCGGGGAGCAACCCGCGATCGGGCCCATCGGCGAAGTTATCAAGCCATACGGCTCTTCCTCCCGCACCGACGCCTCCACCGGGCCAATTGCCCCCAACAAAGGCGAACTTGAGCATATCAGCGATTTTGCCCTCGAGGCTGCGCTGGTTGGGAGCAGGAAAGTATTGTCTTCCCGCCTCGGCCGGCGCATTACGCCACCTGTCGATATCAGGCTCTTCAAGGCCGTCCATAAAGGACGCTGTCTGCCGGATTACAAGAACAAGTTGATCGCGCTGCCAAAGCAGATCGCGCACTTCTCTTATGTGGTTGCGGTACTCCTTCTGGAAGTCGGGTTTTCCCGAGCCGCCGTAAATGGCCTCATAAGGCCGGTCGCGGCCCTGATTCCAAGTAGGGCCCCAGGTGGCATCGGCATCAAAAGGAAAGGTGTTCATGCGGCCGAAAAAGCTGTTTTCCGGCCTGTAGTCCGGCTCAAAATACCACGCCGCGTTCTTGTTTGCATCGGGCCAGTAATCATAGTGTCGAATAGCCTGAGCGATCGCATGGTAGTGATACCACTGGTGATAATTCACATACGCAAGGAGCCAACTGTCGGGACGACCGGGCCGAAGGTTGTTTTCAATGTTATCATGATCGCTCCCGTCGTTTACTGCATAAGGCGCCTGATACCTGAGCTGTTCAAGCGCGTTTTTCGTTTGATTGACAAGCTTGTAAAGATTGCCTTTGGGCAGGTCGTGTGCGTCCAGGAAATGCCCGTCATAATTTTCGAAAGCCCTTGCGATACCCCAAAAATCTCCCAAATACTGCCCCAAATCTCCTGAGGGAGCTTCCTGCTCGCCGTCCAGAACGCGGAAATGAAACGCGAATCCGAACGCCGCGGGTACTCCGTAGGCATTCCAAATGATGTCATTTACCTGATCCCCCAGGCCCCAGTTGCCGTCAAGTCTGTTCCCGAACATACGCCCCGTGTTGAGTATCTTCCATTTCGTGGGGAACGGCTTGCCGAATCTATCGTGCGCCTGCAGGTGGTGTCCCCTGTTGAACTTGAATCTCCAGTGCCGCTTCCCGGCAACGTTGCTGGGGTTGCCCGGCGGTATCTGATACCTCCCGTTGGCCCCGCGAAGTCTGAAGGTAATGTGGTCGTAAACCACACCGTTGTACACAATCGCCCCTTCCCAATTCTCGATGAAACGCGCTTGGGTGAACTGCGGGATCTGGAGAGCGGGATCTGCGGCAACGCATTCGATTATGTCCTGCTCCCGGGCGATAAGGATATAAACCGCCAGGGAGGTCATGATCTCCGAAGGGTAAACGTGAGGCGATCCTGTAATGGAAGTGCGAACCCGGTAATCCGGAACGCCGTTATAGACGAAATAGGCGAAGTTAAGGGAGGGATCGTCAGGATACGGCACCTGAACCACGGCGCCTTTGGTGTCGGTTGCACGGATTCTGTACCTGACAAGGGAGCGGTTCGCCTGGCGGGGCACGAATGTACTGTAAATGCCGTCGCCTGCAATTTCGTCTCCGAAAGTGCCGTTGTCGTACATAGGGAGCACGAACCAATTCGCCGGATCTTCGAATTCCGGATTCGGACGGCGGGGCTTTAAAGGTGTCTGGAGGAGTTCGGTGTGGCTGAGCGGCAGGAAAGCCGGGATATAGTGGCCGGGCCGCACCACCTGGTAAAGCAGCTCGACCGAGGCCACACCGTCAGGATCGGTTACACGGCATGTTACAAGGTTGTTGTCGGCCTCCGTAGGCTGTGTGATCGCATGCTGCACCTGCCGGATCTGAGGCGGAGCGTTCTCAGCGTAAACGCTGTTTTGTGCACCCGGTGTGGGAAGTCCGAGAATCTCCTCGTTCGCCGCCGGTACAAACAGCGCGGCATCGAACGAGAAATCGCTGCTTGCAAGTGCAGCGTTCACCGCGTGTACGGCAAGCACGTTGGTCCCGGTGCGCAAAATCGCTCCGGGATTCGGAACGAGCACTTCCTCCCATTCGGCTTCGTGGCTCGTTGCTCTGGCATCGTGGGGAAGCTCTCCTTCGGGCACATGGAACCTGCCGACCTCAGCTCCGTTGATCCATACAACCGCCCCGTCATCCACATACAGAGCGAGTTTAAGAACCCGCGGAATGTCCTGCGGGCTTGCGATCGTAAAGGTGTGCCTCAAGTAAAGGGTCGAATAGCCGCCGCGCATGTCGTCGAGAACCGTCACATCATCTCCGTCACCGTAGCCAATGACCGTGCGCGCCACACGCCACGTGCCGTCTTCCGTAAAATCAGGCTCTCTCCAAGCAGCAGGCGGTTCTGAAGTTCCTTTTCTGTAATGCCAATTGGAGTCCCCTTCTTTCACGAAATAGATCCGGCTCGTATTCCCGGAGCTCACCATGCCCGAGGCGCGCCAGCTTCCGCCCAGGGAGTTGTCAAGGGACGGATTTATAAGCTCTATCGAGCTGCCGTCGCCTGCAGAAGCAAGCGGCCATGGGAATCGCACCTTGTAGTCGACCACGTCGACCACTTTGCCCTCGGCATCCATGAGGACGACGCTTTCCCCGTCATTCGCCAGCTTTCCGACAAAAGGGCCCAATACCGGGCTGGACACTCCGAAGCGCCGCGTTACCACCTCCGGATCCTCGGCTACAACAAGGTACTGACCGCTTCGAAGCACCGTGCCCTCAGGGAATATGTAACTGATTCCGGCTACAAACGCCCAGTTGCTCAGATCGACGATACGATCCGTGGGATTATAGAGCTCTATGAATTCTTCCCTCGACGTTTTCTCGGGAGGCTCGTAGTAGATTTCGTTGATAACCACTTGCCCTTTAAGGACAACCGTCCAAAAGAGCGCAGAAAGGATAAAAACCGTTCTGTATGCTCGTGTCATAACTCGAAAAGGGTCCTCAAGCAGCGTTTTTCAGTCAAAAATCTTCGTGTCGAACCTAGTTTACCAGCCTTTTCAGGCCCCAGCCAGAAGCGCGGACTACGGACTGCCTATGCCTCTTGACGCCCTACCGTTTGAAAGCATAAGCTGAGGGAATACGTCCCGTGTGATGCTGGCTGGAAAGAAGAAACGCTCTTGCTTCGTGCAGAGGAGGTTCGGCAATGAAAGATCCCAAACGATCGGCGAAAGGTTCCTGCAGGCGAAGTTTTCTGAAGAAAGCGGGCGCCGCTTTAGCCTTCCTTCATGTGGTACCAACCTCGGTCCTCGGCCGCCCACGCCACCGGGCGCCAAGCGACAAGCTCGGGGTGGTCTGCATAGGCGTAGGCGGTAGAGGCCGGGCAAGCGTCAACGCCTGCCGGGGCGAGAATATCCTTGCACTTTGCGATGTCGATGACCGCCGCGCGGCCGGTACGTACAAGGGCTTTCCGGCTGCAAAGAAGTACAAAGACTTCCGCATTATGCTTGATGAGCTGGACCGGCAGATAGATGCGGTCACAGTGGGTACGCCGGATCACACCCATGCGGTTGCGACTATGGACGCCATCCGCCGCGGCAAGCATGTCTACTGCGAGAAACCGCTTGCTCACACCGTCTATGAAGTGCGTGCCCTTATGGCTGCAGCGCGCAAACATAAAGTCGTCACCCAGCTGGGCAACCAGGGGCACAGCTCCAACGACATCCGCCGCTTTTGCGAATGGATCTGGGATGGCGCGATCGGAGAAGTCAAGGAGATCCACGCCTGCTGTGACGCTTTTCGGAGCGTGTACTGCCAAATCGACAAGCTCCCCTTGGTCTCGAAGCATTACGATGTACCGGAGGGCTTGGATTATGATTTGTGGGTAGGTCCCGCGCCTTTCATACACTATACGCCCCTTTGGGTGCCTTGGAACTGGAGAGGCTGGGTGCGCTTCGGTACGGGCTGTATCGGTGACTGGGTCTGCCACGTCGTGGATCCCAGTTTCTGGGCCCTTGACCTCGGAGCCCCTGTAACGATAAAGGCCGAGGTGACGGGTTACGATCCTGTGAAACACGCCGAATGTTACCCGCCCGGTGCGAAAGTCACTTTTGAATTTCCGGCCAAGGGGAAGCGCGGGCCCGTCAAGCTGATCTGGTTCGACGGCGTCATGAGGCCGCCGCGGCCCAAGGAACTTGAGAAGGGCCGCCGAATTCCGGGTACCGGAGCGATCGTCTATGGGACGAAGGGAGTGATCATGCACGGATCACACGGCGCCGGCGGTGTGCGGATCATTCCTCAGGAAAGGATGCGTGCCTACAAGGAGCCGCCGCAGAAGATACCGCGCGTTAGGGGAGGGCATCACCGCGATTGGCTCGATGCCATAAAAGAAGGCCGGAAGGCCGGCTCCGATATCGCCGAGTACGGCGGACCTCTTACTCAGATCGCCCTCCTCGGGATGATCGCCATCCGATTCCCGGGAATCACACTCAAGTGGGACAACAAAAAGATGCGTTTTACAAATCACGAGGAGGCGAATAAATATGTGAATCCGCCTTACCGCAAGGGCTGGACTTTATAAGGAATGGAGGTAAGAAACCAGAAACGCTATCCCATTCGATAGGCCTACGGTGCCCAAGCGCATAGGTACTTGTGCTGTGCCCTTAGGAGTCGGACTGGTCATGCCGTTCCTCGGCCCTTGAGTTTTTGCGCCGCAAG
>CAZGYL010000221.1:0-7965 GCA_964529985.1 uncultured Planctomycetia bacterium
AAGGGCAGCCTCGATTTTTGTGATAGCCGGAGGCATAGCTTTTGCCTGGTACATACCCGATGTGATTTCAGCACTCAAAGTGTGGTTTAAGATAGCGCCGATGATGGGGATAGCCTTTTGGTTAGGCCTTTTTTGGAGGCGAGCCACAGTTGCCGGGGCTTGGGCGGTTACAATAACAGGCTTTGCCACCTGGTTTCTTCTTACAAGAGGCTTTTTTCTAAAGCTCGTCGCCGCCTTGCCATTTGCTCAATATCTGGGCCTGATCCGCTTCTCCGCGCAAGGAGAGCCTAGACTCTACGAGCCCTGGCTGATTTTGATTTACATGGCTGCGGCAGTGCTTGCTGGAATTTTTGTCAGTCTTTTTACAAAGAAGGTCCCAGAAGAAAAGCTGAATCGCTTCTATGCTCTGATTCGAACTCCCGTCAGCGCGGGCGAGATAGTCCCTGAACCTTGCACTCTACCGATCGGAGTCCATCCCGAAAAGAAAGTCCTGCGCCTGAAATCCCTGGATATCGAGATACCATATCCATCAAAAGTTTCGCTTGTAGGATTTCTTGCTGGTTGGGCAGGGGTTGGAGTTTTGGTTTGCGTTTTTTGCGCTCTTATGGCCTAATTTCCCAAAGGCTTGCTGTAGAACATCGACGCTGATATCGTCACCTTGGCCATTGAGGATGAGTATCCGTGATGGACCCGACTGCACTGATCTCGGTCTGAGTCGTTATTTGGCAAAGGATTTGCCTTCTTGAATCACTCGGCTGAGGGGCGATCCAGCCTCTCGATTATAAAGGCGTTTAGAATGGCACGGGATCCTTCTCTGCTCGGCCTTGCGCAATCCGGATAAGTATTTGGACCCGCCTCGTAGATGACCAAGACGTCGGAGCCATCGGTTGTAAAGGTGACACTTGAGGTCGCCACCCTTTCGTCCTCTAAGACATGTGAAGGACTTACGTTACGGGCTTCCTTTATGCATGTAACGCCTTTCCCGGATCCGGGGCCGAAATTCCAGCCTTTGTACCCGGGAAGGGGTGAAGGTGGAAGCGCTGTGGCATAGATTCTTGGCATAGGCGGCATAGCACAGACACAGTCCATGCAATTACGAGTAGACTGCGTACAAGGCTCCCAATGATTATGAAAACTGAGCAGCTCGTAAGTTCCCGCAGGAAGTCCATTAATCCGCATGAGGATATCCCCGCCCGGGTCTCCTGCCCAATCAACGGCATAGTACCAGCTATTTGCAATCGGCTCGCCTACAGGGGAGCCTCGAGGCGGTTCATCACCTGCAAGATTTCCCCTACACATGCCCTTCACGTGAAGGCCGCCTTGGCCTTCGTTTCCGGTTCCCAGAGCAACGTGCACACCTAGGCCTCCCAGGCCCGGGCCTTTAGGTGGTGGATCAGTGCCGTTGCTCCCGTCTTCCCAAACAGAGTCATGGCTGTACATGTCGGCCCAGCGAGATGCAACAAAAGGCTCGAAGCCCTCCTTTAACGTACCCTGCAAAGGTTCCTTGCCTCCCCAAACAGGAAGAGCTAAATCTACAGGCAAAAAGAGGGCATCAGGGTCTCTGATAAAGACAGTATGAAACCTAATTGGGACAATTACCGCACCGCGCCCATCGCAAAGTTCAAGCGTAAGGCTTTCTCTTCCTTCTCTTATCGAGTCGGATCTAAGCAATACCGATACAAACCGCCTTCTTCGAACAGGGTCGAATTCCAAAATTGTTTCTGTGAATTGAAAATTCTTGTTCAAAGAGGCGCTTCCCCCGCAAAGTCTACACCTGACACTACAACTGCCTAGTTTTGCAAAATTTTTGGCCTCGACCTCTATTTTCAGCTCACCGACTTCTTCAGATACCCTGCTCTCTGCTTTGACGAAGCTGACATAAGGGAGTCCCCCTTTGAGGGTGAATCCGTTCAGGAAAACTTGAGCCCCTTTTCCTGCTTTTTCCTTTTTCGGCGCAATAAAACGAAATGAAACGGATGGCTTGTCAGGTTTAAAAACGAACTCCGGGGGATCCTCTATGCAGTTATGGCCCTGCATGACAAAAGTCTTTTTTTCTAAGAGTTCGGCTCCTTTAACAATTACGCCCTGAATCCGGCTCGGAGGTTCGTCGGGTCTGCTGTGGAAAGTCACCAGCTTATATGTACAGCCAGGGATCAGGTTGTCAAACTTTAGAATAAAGTCCGCCCCCGGTGACCCGTATTCGTCGTCTGCGAAAAGAAAATCGCTTTCGATCTCCGCAAGTTTACCCTGTGCTTTCTTGCTCCTGCATTCGCACGCTTGAGGGTTTCCCGTCGAAAGGGTTACATCTATTCCCGTCCCATTCAGATTTCTATAGGTCCCACAGCTCCCTAAAGGAATCCAGCCCTTCAGGTGAGGCCCGCAGCCTCCGACATCACAGCGCAGCAGAAACTCCGAAGCTTGAACCCCCCCGGCGACTAAGTAGGCGGAAACAAAGAAGTATAAGCTAAAGCTCATATCTATCCCATTTCGTACTTCCTTTTCTTTTGGTGCCCGGCCGCCGTCTCCAACATTGAGCCCGGGAATATTCCGAAAATCCCCGGGAAACGTCCTGACAGACAGTAGAATATGGGAGGCTCCTTGAGGTCAAGGGGTGGGAGATTTAAATTAGGCATTGAATGAGAAAGGAGAGCCGACGATCTGAGCTGGAGGGTTTTCCGGAGAATGCATATTCCAGGGCGTAGAAAGCCGCGATAAATGCCGGCGAGTCGGCCTGTTTCAGCTTTCAAGCGTGTATGGAGGAGCTTGATTACAGCCGGCGTCACGGGCTTTGGTTGATAAAGCTACGGTCTTTCAGCGTGGAACGTGCGAATGGATCCGCCGGCGTCTCAACCTGCTTGTAATCGACGATTGGGCCTTGTGAACTCTTATCCACCCAGAGAGGCGCAACTTGCCGGAGATAATGGAAGAGCGCAACGAGTTGGGCGCAATGGTGATATGCCGGCAGGTTCCGGTTGCAAAACGGCGCAAGGTGGTCGGCGAGCCAAGGGTGCCGGGTCGCTTGACGACACGCCTGCCGGTGGCCTACGCTTTCCTGGGTGAGAACAACGAAAGGAGGAACGACGCCAAGATAAACTTTTTCCGCCCGGCAATAGGTTTTTAGGAGGGCCGGAATCGGTGTTCGGATCAGCCGGAACACGCACAAAGGCAACATTCTAAAACCATGGTCTAAGAAGAGAGGTCAAGAACCAATGACAAACGTAACTGTTCTTTCGGTTCTGCTGATGGGCTTTTCGTTGGGCGCTTCTCAGAAGAAGCTTGCGCCTCCAGCGAACGCTCCGGCTAAGCTTCAGTGGGATGCCGGACGAGCACAGCTTAAACTGCGATATCACGGCAACACGATTCTTGATGCCACCATCAATGCCGAAGACGCCAAGGGACGCGAAATAAAAGGCATTTCGGTCAAGTTCGAGTCGGCAGAGACACTCGGCGACAAGGTGGAGCAGTGCCTGAGGTTCGTCCCAGAGAAAGTCCAGGCGGGCGTAAGGTTGGTTCTGCAAGGCAGGGTCTTCGCCAGCGACGAGGCATTCCCTGCCGAAACGTTCACCGAGGCGCAAAAGCGATTCCCGTACGTCCGCAACTGCGTGGGACTGAGCCGTAATCTGCGCAACAACGCGGTCTACGACCGCCGCTGGGACTGGGTCCTGATCGGGCCTGGCGACGGCCGAACGCGTATTATGCCGGAGCTCAAGGAAAAAGCACGGCTCGCTTTTTCCTGGCAAAGCTGTGGTACGACTATTGAACTTACCTTCAAGCCCCGTTTCTATCAGAAACATAAGAACCTGAAGTATTATCAGCCGTGGACATACAAAGTTTGGAGAGGCTCTGTCACGGGCTATTGCACGTGGTGGGCGTACAGGGAGGGCTTCACCCAGAAGACTCTGGACGCGTTGCTGGAGGTCTTTACCGAGAAGCATCTTCCAGATTTCGGGTACGTGTACATGCAGTTCGACAACTGCTACCAGATCGGCAACGGCAGCTGTCCTCAGAACTGGTTGAACTGGAACAAGAAGAAATTCCCGGGGGGGTGGAAGTACGCCATCAGGGCTATCCGCAAGGCCGGGATGAAACCGGGCATCTGGGTGCATCGCGTGCATCGCCCCAGTGACCCCCACGTCGCCGAGATCGCCAAGAAGCACTCGGACTGGTTCGTGCACGAACCCGATGGCTCGCTCTTCTGCCGCCGCGGGTTCTACGTACTCGACACCACCAATGAAGAGGCCGTAAACAACATGATCCGCAAACTCTATAGGGGGCTTAAGAAACAGGGTTGGGACTATGTAAAGATCGACGGCACGGGGGACCTGCTTCATGCATACCGGAGCAAGGAGTGCGCCGAGTTTTTCGAAAAGCATCCCACCACTCCGGAGGAATCGCTGCGCGAATGGGACATTGTTGCCCGCGAAGAATTGGGACCGGATGTCTACATACTCGCTTGCCATACCGTCGCGAACGCCAAGCATGTGATCGGGTTGGTGGACGGCGCCCGGCTGAGCAACGACGGCTTCCAGCCCCGGACTTTGGCACAATACAACTTTATGGAAGGTGTAGTCTGGCGGAACGATCCTGACCATTGTGATGTTTTGGGGACGTGGCTCATGGATGCAGATGCCATGATGCCGGTTTTCGCCATGGAGGAGCCTGTGCCGGCACGAACGATCATCCGGCCCGCGATTTGCGCCATGGCCGGTGGTGTGCTCATGGTCAGCGACAAAGTGGAGGTTTATCAGGACGACCGGAACATCGAGGGCATGAAGCGCAGTGCGCCCGTCCTGTTTACCGTGCCCGGGCAGCTCTACAGCTGCGGGCGGCGTGCGGTTCAGTGGTGGTTACAAGAGATTGACCGCCCCTTCGACCACTGGTACGTCCTGGCGCGTTTCCAGTGGGGGCAAAAGGAAAAGAACAAGCATGTATACCATTTCAAGGGCTTGCCGCCGGTGGAGGTCAAGTTCGCGGACCTGGGCATTCCAGCGGAGCGCCGGTACCTGGTCTTCGAGTTTTGGACCCAGACATTCTTGGGTAAGGCGAAAGGGTCGTTCACCGCGCCGGCGATGGACGACAACACGGGAATGCAGGTCTTCGCCATTCGAGAGGCGAGAGACCATCCCTGGATTATCTCAACAAGCAGACACATTTCGCAGGGAGGCGTTGACCTGTTGGACCTCAGATGGGACGACGGTAACAGGATCCTTTCCGGAAGCAGCTCCGTGGTCAAGGGTGATCCCTACGTAATGACGATCTATCTCCCTGAAGGCTTTCGCCTTGTGAGTGCGGAGGCCGATGGTGAGAAGCTGGAAATGGAGAACACGGGGCATTTGGGTACGGTTCGTATGATCCCATCGGCAACAAAAACGGTTAACTGGAGGATTGCATTTGTAAAGTAGCTTGAGGCTGTTTTCCAGGGCGTTCCATGGCAACGCTGCTGAGAAATGAAAAAGCTTTGCGCCCCGGCCGCACTTGAGTGCAGCCGCGGTGCCTCAAAGGCCCTCCAAAGACTCAACTGCACCTGAGGTAACGGGCCCGAAAATCTGAGCTTGGCCCGGCTCCGGACTCCAAGCGTAAGCGAAAACTTACGTACTGACACGGAGTCGGCTGTGTGGACCGCTTTTCGCGAACTTACAGAAGAATCGGGACAGAACCGGCTGAGCATTGGCATGTCCTTCCCCGCTGAGGTCGACTACAATAAACAAAACAACGGCCGGCAACAGGCCTACGCCGCCCAGGATCGAACATCGCTGACAGGCGTCAGTACCGTTTTTCTGAGCGACGAAAGAGTCAAGAGGTTGCCGGCGGAATGAAAACCGGAGGCCGGCAAGGTGTTCAGTCAGCGGGAGACGCGACTACGACCGAGGCGGGAATCGACCTTTTTGTGAAGGAGTTTTCTCAAAAGGAGAGTTACCATGAACTACCGGACAGCATGCGTGATCGCGTCGGTGCTGATGGTCTGCTCGACCACTCGCGCGCAGTTCCCCTGGCAAAAGCCGGTGAAACGCGATCCGGCTGATGTGTATCGCATCATCGGTCCCGTCGAGAAGCGCGAGCCGTCGCGCGACTTGACGATCGTCTGGGTCTGGGGCATCGACAAACTGCACCAGAAAGGTACGCACGAGTACGCCTGGGTCATGGACCGCTACGCTAACGAGCTGCTGCCGCACGTACCACGCGTGGCCGTGATTCCGGCAATGTGGTTCCCGAAGAAAGAGCTGTGGCAAAAGGCCGACCTTGTGGTCTTCTATTTATGGCCGAAGCCGAATTGGGACTACAAGCTGATAGATGCCTATCTTGCCCGTGGCGGCGGCCTGCTTTTTATCCACTTGGCGGTGATGCAAGGCTCGGGCGAAGAGCTGGCAAAGCGCATTGGGCTGGCCTGGGACCACCGCGGCGGCGCCACGAAATGGGGCGTGCTGGCTGCGCCGATCACTCTGACCGAAGCTGGTAAGAAGTCGCCCATTCTTGAGCGGTTCCCGACGCAGTTCCAGCTCAATGACGAGTTCTACTGGAACCTGCGCGGCGATCCGAAGAGTATTACCGTGTTAGCGACCGCGCGGGCTGGTCCGGCCATTGCCAACAAGCCCTTATCGGCACCACCCGACCTGAAGGAACTCGACGGCAAACAGTGGCCGGTGATGTGGACGCGCCAGGTCGGCCGCGGTCGGGTCTTTGTCACACTGGCCGGCCATAACTATTTTACGTTCAACGACCCTTATTTCCGCATCATCCTTTTGCGAGCGATGGCTTGGGCCATGGGCGAATCGTTTGATCCGTTCAAGCCGCTTGTAATGATGCATTTGGGAAGGTAGATAGGCGCCGAAATAGGCACCGAACCGATAGTTGTTGAACACTGCGCGGTCAAACGCATTGGACCAGTGTTCGGCGACCACTGGTCCAACAAGGCTTTGGTCCGCGGAGCGGACCGCGACTTTCGCCAAGAGCAGGAGAGAATCATGAGCCAAGAAGCTTCGAAGAACGATCACGCAGCGCACGACAAAGCGACACCGGGTGGTGTGTCGCGAAGAACCTTTCTTGCGGCTACTGCTGTCGGGGCCGGCATGGCGGCCTTGGCCGGAAGGCACGCGCCGCCCCTCGAAGCGGCGACACTCCGAGAGCCCATGCCGGCACGCATTGACCAGATCAAGTCCGACAACCCGCACGGCGGCCAGTTGCTGGCCCACGCGCTGCGGCGCGAGGCCGTCTCGCGACTGTTTACACTTTGCGGCGGACACATTCTGCCGATTCTCGACGGCTGCCTCGACGAAAGCATCAAGGTGCTGGACGTGCGGCACGAGGAATCGGCGGCGCACATGGCCGAGGCGTGGGCGTGGGCTACCGGCGAAGTCGGTGTCGTGTGCGTGACCGCCGGACCGGGCGTGACCAACGCTATCACCGGTGTGGCCAATGCTTACGAAAACGGCGTGCCTATGATCGTGCTGGGCGGACACAGTGGTGTCGGCGAAAGCGATATCGGGGCCCTTCAGGATATCGATCAGATGGACCTGTACGAGTCCATCACCAAATGGTCGCGCGTCTGCTACCAAACGGAACGCATACCTGAATATGTGGCCATGGCGTTTCGGCACGCTCTGAGCGGCCGGCCCGGGCCGGTGTATCTGGAGGTGCCTCAGGACGTGCTTATGGCCCGCGTGAAGAAAACGCAAGCGCGGTTTCCGGAAAACTACCGCGCCGTGGACCGGCCGCGCGGCAGCCGCGAGTGCATCGCCGAGGCAGCCAGGCTGCTGGCCAAAGCCCAGCGCCCGTTGATTGTGGCCGGTTCCGGCTGCCGGTGGTCCAATGCCAGCAAGGCGTTGGAAAATTTCGTGGAGCACACCGGTATTCCTGTGGTGACCCACGCTGGCGGCCGCGGTACGCTGCCCGACTCACATCCGCTTTCGGTCTTCCCGGCCCGGCCGGCTAGCTTGCGCCCTGACGTGGTTTTGCTGCTCGGCGTGC
>CAZGYL010000222.1:0-7960 GCA_964529985.1 uncultured Planctomycetia bacterium
GACCGCGATGCCATAGAAATGAGGATCGTAGACCTCATAACGCCGATCGGCAAAGGTCAGCGCGGTCTGATCGTGGCGCCTCCGCGCACAGGCAAGACGATCCTGCTGCAGAAAATCGCAAACAGTATCGCCCGCAACAACCCTGAGGTTCACCTCATCGTGCTTCTTATCGATGAGCGTCCCGAGGAAGTGACCGACATGGAGCGTTCGGTCAAGGGTGAGGTCATCAGCTCAACTTTCGACGAACCTGCCAGCCGGCATATCCAGGTCGCTGAAATGGTCATCGAGAAGGCCAAGCGAATGGTCGAGTACGGCCACGACGTGGTGATACTTCTTGACTCGATAACCCGTTTGGCACGCGCTTACAACACAGAAGCGCCCCACAGCGGCCGGATCCTCTCCGGCGGTATCGATGCAAGCGCGCTCCAGAAGCCCAAGCGATTCTTCGGCGCCGCGCGGAACATCGAGGAAGGCGGAAGCTTGACGATTCTCGCCACAGCGCTGATCGATACCGGCAGCCGAATGGATGACGTTATCTTCGAGGAGTTCAAGGGAACCGGCAACATGGAGCTTCACCTTGACCGGCGGCTCGCCGATAAGCGCATTTGGCCTGCGATCGACATAAACCGTTCTGGAACGAGGAAAGAGGAGCTGCTCCTTGACCCTGAAGAGCTGAGGAGGATCTGGGTCCTTCGGAAAATCCTGAACGAAATGAATCCTGTTGAGGCCATGGAGCTCCTGAAGAGCAAGCTCAAGGCCACTTCAAGCAACGCGGAGTTCCTGCTCAGTCTGAACCCCGACAAGGCGTAAGTGAAACCGGTTGGATCAGCTGCCGCGTTTGGTCGTAATACGCACGACGCGGGTGAGCTTGTAGGGGTTTTTCCCTTTCCTGTCGGTCAAGACAAGTGTCAGGCGGAGCGCTGAGGGAAGATAACCGGCCTTGAATTGAATGCCGGTCTTATCACCCTTCCAGGAAGAGGTATCGATGGGCTCGAAGAACCGCAGCATGCCGTTCCGCACGATATTCTTGATGGTGAACTCACCGCCGTTGAAATAATCTCCCGAGCTGTTACGCCAGAGATAAATGGTGTCTCCCACGTTAAGCTCCGTGAAAAGCAACCGCTGGACTTGGAATTCCGCGGGTCTCGTCAGGCCGCGCGGGTTCATTGGATCGATCTTTATCGCTTTGCGGATAATACCCCTGAGGCGCGGCCTTCCGAAAGACGGACGCTGTCTACTTGAGCCGTAAACGAACTCCTTGACGAAAACATCTCCTCCGGCCTGCGTGACTCTGAAAGGCTTGGCCAGCGGCTCAACCGGATCTTTGAAATCTTCCTGCGGCGTGAACCAGCCCGCGCGCGCTCTGAAAACCCCTCTTCCCCGGTATGGGTTCCGGGCGTAATATTCCACCTTGAACTCCAAGACATTCGAACATAATTCGCTTATGTGCGACCTGATCAGGCGCGTCCACATTGCGTTTGTGACTATGTCCATGCCGGGTTTCAGGTAGCGGACGATCCGAATCAGTGAAAGCTGTGTAGAGCCGTCCACCTTGACCACGTCAGGCAACTGAGTGCGCGTGTAAGGCACCTGACCGTTGTCGGGAGGCAGTTTCACCAAATCTTCCGCCCGGACCAGCCTGTACTCGACGTTTGCGAGAACCAGGCGATCGCTTATATAGGTCGGCGCCCTGAAGTAGATCGAAAAAGCAGCATGCTTTGTCGGGGGTTTCCCCGGCCACGTGCGCGTGTAGTACCGCTCCACTATTTCGGGGCCTTCGTTGTAGTACGTATCTCCTCCGAATCCCCCCGCCGTGTTCACCAGGGCCCGCACTTCTTCGCCGGGATCCCAGTGACGGTTGTCTTTGGTGTCTATGTTTCTCTGATCCCTGAAAAACTCCAGATCCGAGGTGCGGACCATACGGGACAGCTCGTTCTCCATTCGCGAGAATGCGAAACGGATCCGGGAATAAAGCTCCACCTTGGCGACCGACTCCCTGTAGATCCTCTGGGTCTGCATAGCCACGAATGCGATCGAGCCTGAGAGCATCATGGCAAGAGCCACAGCCACCAGAAGCTCTATCAAAGTGAAACCGGCACGCCGGATTCTCTTGCGCAGCATAGCTCGCTCCTCGGCCTTACCTCGAAACAAGAAACGTGGTTGCATAAATCGGATACGCCTGTTTCGTTTCGGGCATAAACGCCCGGAAGATCATAACCTTGACCTCGAAGAGATCATTCGCAGGTGCGTACCTGCGGGGGTTCATGGCGACGTTACCGTCTTCAAAAGCCCTGCGGATCGCAAACGCGTACGAATAAGTCCTATAGGGGTCTTTGGGTACGGCCGGCTCTTTGCTCCCCCGCCCCGCTGCAGACCCGGACCTGAGGACCTTGGGCCCGAAACGATACGTTTTTGTGACCCGCAGCGGCCACTCCTCTCCCGCTACAAGACGCGCCCGCACCTCCTCCACCACTTCACGCTTGGTGTGATCCAACTCGAAGTCGTCTTTATCGTCATCCGCGCGGCTCGGGTCGCCGTGACCGTTTGCAGGTGCGCGGTTCCGCGATTCCTCAGGATCACCCTCAGGGTACACGAACACCTTTCCGCTCAGGTAAGCCCGGCGCCGTGCGTCCAACATTGACGTTCCGCCGTAGCCGCCGTCCGGATCGGCTCCGGCCGAGACATCGCACGGCAGAAGAACCACGCAATCCAGATCCCAGTTGCTTCCGCCCAATCGCAGTACGTCCAAAGGATCACCCGGTACCGGGTCCTTTTGGACCTCTCGGCTCTGCGGGTTGTAAATCCCGTCATGCTCGTAAATGAAATACGCAAGCATGAATTTGCGGTTTCCGCGCAACGTATACGAAACCTTGCGGAACTTGATCGCCGCACGGATCGATTCTTCAACCGAGCGGGCCAGATTGGCTGCAAGCGAATCGGTGACAGCCTCTCCGCCTATACGTATCGCAACCGGGAAGAGGGTTATCACCCCCACGATCCCGACCATAAGTATCATAATGGAGATAAGGATCTCCATTATCGTGAAACCTATCCGACGGGAGACGCTTCTTATTCGAATCATCGCCTTTTGGCCTCTCCCTGCTCTTCCTCCTCGTATTTGGGAGGCTCGCCTTCCGCTATCTTCGTCTCAACGTGACCTGTAGCCCGGATATCGATCCAACCGCGTGACTTGTTGCCTCTTTCTTCGATCACGATGTCGGCGTTTCGAGGAGGGTCCTGCCAGAATTCCACCGACAGGCGGTCACCCGGACCGCCGGCCGCCCCGAACTCAACCGTTCCATCGCTGTTAAAAGCGATGTATGCCTTCTTGCCGACGATCACGCTGCTTGTAAGCAAACCTCGGGCTGAAATCGGCCTGGTCCAGTCTTGCCCTTCGGGCACCTTGGGTAAGTCGCTCACCAGTCCCAACGGGTCGTTGGGGTCTCCGCGTTCTTCCACCCTGGCGGCGGCGAACTGAAGCCTGATCACCATCCTCGCCGCCTGCCTCTTGCCCGGAAAGTACGGGAATAATTCCACAGGCCTCGGCCGTTCCGAGGCCAAAGCCATCCGGTCGTGAAAGAACAAAATATAAACCTTGTCATGCCTGGTTATCGCCTGAGACCGCGCCATAAGAAGCACCCTGGCCACTCTTCCCGTTGCGGCCTTAAGCTTTTGATTGCTCAGGTACTTCCCGAGGACCGGCATGGCGAATCCGAACACCATGACTATGATGGTGATCACTACCAGAATCTCGATCAATGTGAAGCCTGTACGGCTGCGGCCGGTCCGTTTCATAGCAGCCTCACTCGCTCTTAGGTAGCCGCCAGTTGCAAATGATATTGGTCGGCCCGCCGGTCGTTTCGTACACACTCGGCGGGACCTCGTGCCCGTAAGGACCATGCGACCAGATATCGTACTTGCCCGGGTTCTGCCCCTGGCCCACAACTTGGGCCGAAGCCTCCACCTCCCGCGGATCGGGCGGGTGCTCGGGCGGAGGCTCAAGGTGAATTTCCGGGGCATCCTCGATACTGTAGGAGTTCGGCCCTTCAAGCCGGTCATAGTGAATCGGAACCCCCCAAGCGTCCAGGATTTCCGCAATGCTGTTGTATTCCGGGTGATGGTAAAGCTCCGTCTCTCTGAACCGGATCAAAGGCGTCGGATATCTCTCCACAACCCGCCTTCCGCCCGGCGCGGGCTTAACTATGACCAGGGGACGACCCAACGTCTCGTAAAGGCACATTGAAGCGCGGAGCGGGAAATCCGGCACGTCGCGCGCATTTACAGGCTCCGTGCCGTCGAATCCGTCGGGAGGGTAAAAACCCACGCGGTCGCGGTAGCTTCCAAGCGCCAGGTCAAGCCGGTTCAGCAGGGTCTTGGTGGAGCTTACATAAGCGCGCTGGCCCACTTTTATGGTGTTGGCCACAAGCGCGGCCACAAGCACCATAATAAGTGAGATTACAACGAGGATTTCAATGAGGGTGAAACCCCTGGCTCTACCAGTTCCCGATATCGTCATTGGCCGCTCCTTCAACAAGTTCGAAGGTATCGTCCTTCTCGTTGGGCCCCATAGAGTAAATGTCTATGAAGTCCTTGTTGCGCATCCACGGCTCCTTTTTCTCCTTTGACTCGTTCTCGTGCGCTATGTACGACCACCCCCACGGATCAATCACAACCTTCGGCACGTCGGGATCATCGATCTCTTCCCTGGTTGCAGGCCGAGGGGGCTCGTCTTCGGCATCGATAACGCCCAAATCCTCTTCGTTGATCCGCGCGTAGCTGCCTCTGATCTCGCCAATAACCTCACTTATGACGTTCGTGCCTGCAGGCTCGTTGCGCCCGGGCAGGTAGCCCTTTTCTTCGTGGTACATTTGCAGTCCGTCGTTAAGCGCCCGGACCATGCTTGCAGCCTTTGCAACCGCTGCTTTCCGCTGCGCCACTTTGACCACGCGGACCGTAAGTCCAGCCAAAACTCCGATGATCAAAATGACGATGAGAAGCTCGATCAAAGTAAAACCACGCTTTCTTCCCACAGCTTTCCTGCTGACACACTTCCGTTGCGACATTTTCACACTCCTTCCACTTCAAACCGGTCCGCTGCGAAGTAGTTCCCCAGGTCCGGCGCCTAAAACCTCAAGTATAGGCGCGCCCGCTTCTGCGGGCAACCGGACCGCCGGAACCGCTTTCCACAGCCGTTTATAAAGACGAAGTCTGAGCTGTTGCGTTGCCTCCTGCACCACCGCGGCCTGCTGAGCAGGGAACGCCGGCCGCAGGCCCGGCGGATCTCAACCGATGAAATGCTCCTCAATGAAGGCTGTATCAAAAGCCCCCTTAAGGAAGTTGGGGTGCGCCACGATTTCCTGCAGAAGCGGTATCGTTGTCTTGACCCCCTCTATCGTGAACTCTGCAAGGGCGCGCCTGAGCGTGGCTATGGCCTCGGCCCTTGTGGGCCTGTGGACAACCAGCTTAGCCACCAGAGAATCGTAATAAGGCGGGATCGTGTACCCGCTGTGCACGTGGCTGTCGATCCGCACCCCGAGCCCCCCGGGCATGATCAAGCGTTCGATCGTACCGGGGCACGGCTTGCAATTGTCATAGGGGTCTTCCGCGTTGATGCGGCATTCGATAGCCACTCCCCGCAGGGTCACGTCCCGCTGGGAGAAACCCAACTGCTCGCCGGCCGCAATGCGGATCTGTTCCTTGACCAAATCCAGGTTGCACACTTCCTCGGTCACCGGGTGCTCCACCTGGATCCTGGTGTTGACTTCCATGAAGTACACGTTTCCCTGTTTATCAAGGAGGAATTCAACCGTCCCGGCGTTTCTGTAGCCAGCCGCCTCGGCCAGCCGGCAGGCGTAAGAGCCGACCTTCTGGCGCAGCTCGGCGTTCACGGCGGGCGAAGGGCTTTCCTCAATCAGCTTTTGGTGCCTGCGCTGCAGGCTGCAATCCCGCTCCCCCAGGTGAACCACATTGCCATAGTGGTCGGCGAGGATCTGGATCTCTATGTGCCGGGGGTTTTCAAGGTATTTTTCCAAATAAAGTTCAGGCTGGCCGAATGCACTCTCCGCTTCGCTTCTTGCCTGCTGGAAGCTCTGCGCAAAAGAGGTTTCATCGCGAACGACTCTCAATCCCCGGCCGCCGCCTCCGCCTGCGGCCTTTATCATGACCGGGAAGCCGATTCCCCTCGCCGCCTTCAAGGCTTCCTTTTCATCGCACAGCGCCTCGCTTCCCGGCACCACCGGAATTCCGGCCTCTTGAGCCAAACGGCGCGCTCTTGCCTTATCTCCCAGAAGACGGATGGTTTCGGCGCTCGGACCTATGAAGGTCAGGTGACAGGCCTCGCAAAGTTCAGCGAATTCAACGTTTTCCGCCAGGAAACCGTATCCGGGGTGGACCGCGTCAACACCCGCTATTTCCGCTGCACTCAGAATGCGCGGTATGGCCAAATAGCTTTCCTGGCTGCTAGCGGGCCCAATGCAGATCGTTGCGTCCGCAAGGCGCAGGTAAGCGGCTCCACGGTCTGCTTCAGAGCAGACGGCAACCGTCCGAATGCCCATTTCCTTGGCCGCGCGGATCACCCGCAGAGCGATTTCACCGCGGTTCGCAACAAGCAGGGACTGTATGCTCTTCATGTTTGAAGCCGACCACTATCTGACCGTGCGTGTCTTCTCTGAGAGGTGACGGCCCGAAACTTCAGGTCCAACACGGATCCTTCGCAGTCTTGACCCGCGAACGAGAACATGTTTCTACGAATCATGCAAGCCTATTCAAAGAAGCTCCTGCGGCCAGATTGCTCCTGGCGCTCCGCCTCCCTCTCCACCTACTGGGGCCGCACCAGAAAGAGCACCTCTCCGAACTCAACCGGCTGGCCGTTTTCCACGCAGATCTCTTCGATGGTACCGTTGCACTCGGCCTTGATTTCATTCATAACCTTCATGGCCTCAATGATGCAAAGCACGTCTCCTTCCCGAATCGTATCTCCGACTTCCACAAAAGGGTCTGCATCCGGACTCGGGGCTCTATAGAAGGTGCCCACCATGGGAGAACGTATTTCCCGCAGTCCCGAGCTTTCCGCATCTGAAGGGGCCTGGGGAGTCTGCTGGGGTACGGCCGCGGGAGCTACAGGTTGCACGGGTGCAACCGGAAGCGCCTGAGGTTCGACGTCCTTGCGGAGGCGGATCTTCCGTCCTTCCTCCTCAATCTCCACCTCCACAAGTCCGTGCCGCTCCATAAGCTCAATAAGTTCTTTGAGCTGCTTTATGTCGAAAGGTCCGCCGTTCACGCGCACATGCCTCACTTTGAGAGTCTGATCCGGCGGCCTACCGCCCGACCGCCGGTACTCGGGTAAAACCGCCCATTTTGCAGGGTGTTTCAGCCATTGCAAGCCCCCGGAGCCCCAGCGAGCCCGAGATCGGTCCGGCTGCAGGGGTTTATGGAACCGCTCCGGCGTCCGTCTCTATCGGTCCCGGCCCGCCCGGATTGCGGCCAAATGCTCCACAAAGGGGCGGTAGGAAAGCTCGATTCCGCTTCGAGAGGCCAGTGCCCGAATCCCGCGGAGGTACTTCTCATGAAGATCCTGAAGGCGCGGTTCATTCTCGGTGGAGCAGAAATACGTGCGGCACCCCAGGGGCCGCCCCGCACGGTTCGTGCACCTGCCTGCATTCCAAAAGGGGCATAATCCGTCAAGGACAGCTTCCCAGCGGCATTCCCCGGCGCTCCCGAGAGCGTAGAGCGCCTCGATGAACTCCGAGAAAAGGAGCAACCCCGAGCGCGGGAAATCACAACAGCGCCCGCAGGCCATACAGCTTTCACCGGCAAGCTCCCCCGCCAAGCGCTCATAGAGCCCGGCAAGCTCTGCCGCGGCCTCGGCAGGCAGAAGCAACCTTTTGGGGAATCGGTGCTCTGTCTCTCTTGCGCTCATAAGTGATTACCCGGTGGAAAGCTCCGAGCGAAGTTCAAGATC
>CAZGYL010000223.1:0-7948 GCA_964529985.1 uncultured Planctomycetia bacterium
TTCTGCGCGCGGTAGAGACCAAGTGGGTGGAGGATAGCCATGGTATCCCAAAAGAGCAGGTTGCTGGGGTGGTTATTTGTCGTTGCGGCTTCTTTGGCTCTGAGCGCCCGTCTGAGCCCGGCGGCGATCGAGGTTGCAGGTGAGCTTTTTGTGGATCTTGATGCAACCGATGACACAGCTGGAGATGACGAGTGGGCGAACAACGGCACTCTCGATGATTTTGTACGCATCGGAAGCCCCGTTGTTGAAGAATTCAGCGGGCATGTCGGGGTTTGGTTTAACAGTCTTGCTCCTCAGGACGCGTACCAGTGTAAAGATCCGGCTCCTGACGGCCTTGTCGGTATGGATCCGACGCGCTCGATAGAAGTGTGGGCCTTTAATCCCGATACTGAGAAGGGCGAGGAGACCATGGTCGCCTGGGGGCACCGCGGGGGGCCGGGCGGCACCAATATGAGCTTCAACTACGGCACGAATCCCGTATTTGGTGCGGTCGGCCATTGGAGTGATGGGCCGGACTTAGGCTGGGGGGCTGTGGTACCTGAAGCTGGAAAGTGGCATTACCTCGCTTATACATATGACGGCACGACAACGCGTGTATATGCAGACGGTGTGCTTGCCAACTTCGAGGAGTTGGGACCCGGGGTCATTAATACATATTGTTGTACGCCGATTACACTTGGGACTCAGATCGGGAACGATGGACTGACGCTGGATTTCAATCCCAATCTTGTGGGAACGTTAGCCATTGCGAAAGTGCGCGTACATGACGGGGTTCTTACTCCCGAACAGATAGAAGCCAACTTCGAGGCGGAACGGGAGGAATTCGGAATCGGTGACGAAGCCCCCGAGTTTTCAGGGGTCCCTGATCAAGATGAGTTTGTAGCCGGAGAAGCCGTATACACTAAGGAGCTTCGCGTTACAGGTATCCCTCGACCGACTGTGGAGGTTATCGAGCCGGCTGGAGGTGAGGTGACGCTGGAAGGCGCCAACCTGACTTTCACCTACCAGATTCCTGATCCGCCTCCGGCCTCCTTTACGGTGCACCTGAAAGCCACAAACGCGGCAGGATCGGCCGAGGCGACGTGGACCGTCACCCGCAGGGGCCTCCCGCCGGCGGGCGAGATTGCTGTTGCAGGAGAACTTTTTGTGGACCTTGATGCCACCGACGATACGGCGGGAGATGACGAGTGGATCAACAACGGCACTTTGGATGACTTCATGCGGATTGGAAATCCTACCGTTGATGAATACGACGGGCACGTGGCTGTTTCATTCAACCTGGTTGCGGCTGGAGACGCTTACCAGTGCAAGGAGCCTGCTCCCGACGGCCTGGTGGGAGTCGATCCGACCCGCTCGATCGAAGTTTGGGTGTTTAATCCTGAGACCGAGAAGGGCGAGGAGACAATGGTCGCCTGGGGTCACCGCGGGGGGCCGAACGGCACCAACATGAGTTTTAACTACGGAACCGATCCCAGGTGGGGCGCGGTAGGCCATTGGGGCGGGGAAGGGCCGGATTTGGGCTGGGGACCTGTGGTGCCTGAAGCAGGGAAATGGCACCATTTGGTTTACACCTATGACGGTACCACGACGCGTGTGTATGCAGACGGGGCCCTTTCGAATTACGAGGAGCTTGGTCCCGGGGTTATCAATACCTACTGTTGTACGCCGATAACTCTTGGAACTCAGATAGGCAATGACGGAACAACTCTCGACTTCAATCCGAGTTTGGTGGGCACTTTGGCCATAGCGAAAGTGCGCGTACACGACGGCGTCCTTACGCCCCTTGAGATCCGGCACAATTTCGACACCGAGCGCTTGGAGTTCGGGCTGCAGAACCAGGCTCCTGTTTTCACGGTGGTCCCTTCAGGCGAATTCTTTTATGAGGATGAGACCACGTACACCGCACGTGTGACCGCAGAGGGGCTTCCAAGGCCCACATATGAAATCCTGGAGCCTGCCGGGGCCACAATCACCGAGGACGGTGTCATTACATACCAGATTCCTTCACCGCCTCCCGATTCGTTCACGGTTCGTGTTCGAGCGACGAACGATGCAGGTTCGGACGAGGCTTCATGGCAGGTGACCAAAGTTATCCCTCAGTTCCCTACTACGGGGCCTGTGCATCGCTACAGCTTTACAGTAGATGCCTCCGACTCGGTGGGCGGTGCTGATGGGGTCCCGTACGGCCCGGTTACGTTCCAGGACGGCCAGGCTTTTCTGGAGAACGACGGCAGCCAAATGTCAAATGCCGTGGGGCTTTTCCCGGATCCGAACAATCCGAACAAGCAACCGCCCGGCGCTTACATCGATCTTCCCAACGGCATTATCACGGACCTCGGAGGCCAAGCTACCTTTGAGGCCTGGGTTACTTGGAACGGACCTGCCGGATCGAGTTGGCAGCGTATTTTCGACTTCGGAACGAGCAACGACGGAGAAGATCTTTCTCCTACAGGTTCCAATTCAAGCTATATCTTCCTGACGCCGAGAAGCGGTTTCAACACATTCAGGCTTGGATACCGCTATGGGCCGACTGCAACCGAGAAGTGGATCGAGTATCCGCCGCTTCAGCCCGGCCAGGAATATCATGTTGCGGTGGTATGGAACGACGATACGCATACGGTAAAGCTTTACCTCAACGGCCGCCTTGTTGCGGAGGACAAGGAAGTGCACTTCGCGCTTTCTGACCTTTTGGACAACAACAACTGGCTTGGTCGTTCGCAGTGGAACGATCCTCTTCTCAGTGGAAGCTACAACGAATTCCGGATCTACGATGTAGCCCTCACGCCGCCGGAAATCCTCGGCACTTACGAAGCTGGGCCCGACGCTGTGTTCGGAGGAGGCGGTGAGGAGCGATTCATGCGCGGTGACAGCAACGCTGACGGTGCAGTCAATATAGCTGACGCAATCTCCATACTCGGCTTTCTCTTCGGCGGCGAGGAGGCCCCGGTTTGCATGGATTCCGCTGATGCGAACGACGACGGCGCTGTAAACATCGCGGACGCCATTCGCACGTTGGGTTATCTCTTCGGCGGCGAGGAGGAGCTGCCTGCACCTTTCGGCGCGTGCGGCACTGATCCGACCGATGATACACTTCCGGCCTGCAACTATCCGGCTGCTTTGTGTAAGTAGCCGTTCGGCCAGCCGAGGGTTGCTCGGCCGGCAAATGGCTCAGTGGACTCTAAGGTTGCGCCGATTTGTGGTTTCTTCGGCATTCCGTATAGCCTCCAGTACGGTACTCTTTCTACTATTTTCGTGCAGCGGGACTCCGCCCAAACCCGCCGCTGTCCAAGCTGCGGATAATTTGAAAAGCCCCGAGCGGAAAGCCCTGCGCGCGCCGGCCCAGAAGCTTAAGGCTACGGCTCGAAGGCCGGCGGGGCCGCGAAAGCCCCCGCCCGTGCGGACAGGTGCAGGGTCTGAAGCAGACGATCCTGTCCTGGACAGAAAGCTTCGGGAGGAACAGCGCCGGGAAGGGTTGAAGCTCCTGGAAGCTTTTCCCCAAAGTGACGATGCCCTTTTTCTTGTCGGATTGATCCTTGATGAGCAGGGTGACACCCAGGAAGCTCTTAAGCTTTGGCGCCGCGCTTTCGAGCTCGACCGGACGCGCTTTGATGCTGCAGAAAGGATCGGCTCTGTATACCAGCGGAGGGGAAAATACTGCGAAGCGGAGAAATATTATCAAAAGGCGCTGGAACTAAAGCCCGATTTCGTCCAGGCCCGCGAGGGTTTGGCGCAGGCGCTTCTCAATCAGGCGAAAGCCGCAGAGGCTGTAAAACTCCTCCAAGGCCGGGCGCAGCTGCCAGGAGAATGGCGTCTTTTGGGACAAGCTTACCAGGAGCTCGGTCGCTTGAAAGAAGCGAAGGAAGCGTATCTGAATGCAGTCGCACTTAAGCCCCGTTTTACCGAGGTGTATTACGGCCTTGCACGGGTTTGCGCGCGGCTGGGGCAAAAGGAAGAAACGCGCAAGTACCAGAAGAAGTTCAGAGAGTATGCCGCTTTCGCGCAGCGGGCGGGCAGGCAGGTAAGAAGCGCATGGAATCCTCTTGCCATAACCAAAGTAAGCTGTGCACACAGCTTGACCGACATAGGGCGCGTTTACGCGGCCTTCGGCCAATTCAGCGAAGCGGAAAGGGTTTGGCGGAGAGCATGTGAAGTCAACAGGAAGAACGTAAGTTGCAGGTTGCGTTTGGCTCTGCTTTGCCAGAGGCAGGGGCGGCTGCGCGAAGCCCTGAAGTTTTACGAAGAGGTGGTTCGTATTGTGCCTGAGAGCGGACTTTACAGGCTCAACGTGGGCAACCTGTGCGCCCGTTTGGGGGAAATCGGGAAGGCCGAAGCAGCCTATAAGAAAGTCATAGAGCTTGAACCGAAGCGCTCCGAAGGCTACTTCGCTTTAGCGCAACTTTACTTGAATACAGGCCGCAGTTTGGATCAAGCCCTCACCCTTGCGCAAAAAGCCGTTGAGCTTGCGCCGATAGGGAGAAATTATGCGGTTCTGGCGCGGGCGCTTGCGGTTGGGGGAAAGGTGAGGGAAGCTCTGGAGGCGATCGGCGAAGCTCTCCGCCTTGAACCCGGGAATCCCGTTTTTCTGCGGATAAAGAACGAGATAGAGGGGAAGCTGTGAAAAATCGTCTGAGCGTGCTTTTAGCGGTTGCGGCATGCCTTTGCAAAGGCGCCCCAGAGAGCGTCCCTTGCAGGATCAGACTTACGGACGTAACCGCGCAGACCGGCATTACGTTTGTGCATACGGACGGAAGCTCGGGGCGGCGCTATATCGTCGAGACGGTATGCTGCGGCCTGGCTCTCTTTGACTATGACAGAGATGGGGATATCGATATCTATTTCGTAAACGGAGCCCCGCTCCCCGGAGCAACATTTAAGACCGCGCCGCGTAACGAACTCTGGCGGAATGACGGGGACTGGCGCTTCACAAACGTGACCGAGGAAGCCGGAGTCGGGGATACCGGTTACGGCCTCGGTGTATGCGTGGGTGACTACGATAACGACGGTTGGCCGGATATTTTCGTAAACAACTTCGGCCCCAACGTATTGTACCGTAACAACGGTGACGGGAGCTTTACGGATGTCACGGATCGTGCGGGTGTAAGGGGCGGGAACATGGTGGGGGCGGGAGCGTGTTTCTTGGACATGGACGGAGATGGAGACCTGGACCTTTACGTTTCCAACTACGTTGATTTTACCTTCGAGAAACACCGCATTTGCAGGTTCAACGGATATCCAGCTTACGTCGGCCCGCTGGATTATGAACCCACCTGCGATTTTCTTTACCGCAACAACGGCGACGGCACCTTCACGGAAGTCGGCGCTTCAAGCGGCATAAGCGCGCACCGCGGGACGGGAATGGGTATGGTATGCGGCGATTTCGACAGAGACGGTGATACGGATATTTACGTGGGAAACGACGAGATGGGGAATTTTCTCTTCTTGAACAACGGCGGAGGGAAGTTTGAAGAAGGCGGGCTTTTCTTGGGGGTGGCATATGATTTCGGAGGTAAACCGCAGGGGACCATGGCGGCCGAATGCGGTGACATCGACAATGACGGTTATTTGGATATTTATGCCACGAGTTACCAGCAGGAGTTCGCCACCCTTTACCGCAATCTGGGAGGCGATCTGTTCGAGGACGTGACGCGCACCACGGGCGCCGGAGCGGGGACATTCCCGTATGTGACATGGGGCACCGGGCTTGTGGACTTCGACAATGATGGTGACCGGGATATATTCGTTGCGTGCGGCCATCTTCACGACAACGTAGAGCTTTTTGATAATTCAACTTCGTACAAAGCCGCGAACATTGTGCTTCAGAACATGCTCCTGGAAACCGGAAAGCTGCGTTTCAGAAACGTTTCTGATCGCTGCGGAAACGGCCTCAAGGTAAAGGAAAGCAGTCGAGGCGCAGCGTTCGACGATCTTGACAACGACGGAGACGTGGACGTTGTCGTTCTCAATTCACGGAGGCCTCCCACTGTTCTGCGGAACGACACGCCGGCCGGGAATCACTGGATCGAGATTGAACTTCGCGGCGTAAGGTCAAATCGGGACGGCGTGGGAGCTCAAGTTGAACTCTGGGCCGGTGATCTGCACCTTCTCGATGAACTCCACAGCGGGAGGAGCTACCAGAGCGATTTCGGGAAGCGCCTGTACTTCGGCCTGGGGGCCCGGGATCGCGCGGACAGGCTTGAGATCAGGTGGGTGGGCGGCGGGCGCGAATTGATCCGCAATGTAAAGGGCGACAGAATCGTGCGGATAGTTGAAGGCACCGGGAAGGCTGTCGAGGTGAAAGTGAAAAAACAGTAGCTGTATGGTCCCTGCGCCTTGAAGAACCCCTGCGCAGGCCACCGGCACCTGCAGAAAACTTCGTTTGTCGACGCGCGGGGGGGGCGGTGCCGGGCTGCAGGCGCTGCTTTTTGTCGACTGAAAAGGTATTGCATTCGCCTGCAAGGAGGAGTTACACTGAACTGAGGCGCTGTATGTTCGGCTTTGGCTCCACTACAAGGAGGTGACTCAACATGACGGGAAAAGCACGTTTTTTGGCTCCCGCGTTGGTTGTTCTCTTGACGGCGGGAGGAAACCTTCTGCAGGGCGCGATTGAGACTGCAGGTGAGGTTTTTGTTGATCTTGATTCCCGGGACGATTCCGCAGGTGGTCCGACGTGGGTCAACAACGGAACGTTGGGGGATTTCAATGAAGTGGGAGATCCTGTTGCTGAAATCGTGGCAGGAGTAAAGGCGGTTACATTCGGTGCGGGAAACGATGCCTACCAGTGCGTTGACAATGCGCCTGCAGGTTTGACCGGTCAAGATCCCACGCGGTCGATCGAAGTTTGGGCTTTCAACCCCGAGGTGGCTGATGAAGAGACGCTGGTGGCATGGGGACACCGAGGCGGACCCGACGGCTCGAACATGAGCTTCAACTATGGTAAGCATGCCGCTTGGGGTGCGGTCGGGCACTGGGGAGCTCCGGACATCGGGTGGGGGGATATAGTAACTCCTAAGCCGGGCATGTGGCACCACTTAGTCTACACGTATGACGGCACCACGACACGCGTTTATTCTGATGGTGTATTGAGAAACTCCGAAGAACTCGGGCCGGGGGCCATAAACACACACCCGAATACGAAAATCACAATCGCAGCTCAGCTTGCAAACGCAGCCTCTGCGATCGATTTCGGGCAGAAACTGACAGGTTCTATAGCGCGCGTGAGGGTGCATGACGGGGTGCTGACACCCGAGCAGATCCTTGCAAACTATGAAGCTGAGAAAAACGACTTCGCCTCGCCGCCCAGCTTTGTACGACCCCCTACGGAGGATACGGCCTGGGTGGGAAGTGATCTACCCTATATGGTCAAGCTCGAAGTGGTGGGTATACCGAAGCCCACTCTGGAGGTCGTTGAGCCTTCAGGGGCGACCATCAATGAAGAAGGGCTCCTGACCTACACGTTGCCTGATTCGCCGCCTGCGAGTTTCACGGTGACGGTTCGAGCTACGAATACCGCCGGCACTGCCGAGGCAAGCTGGGAGGTTACGGTAAAGGAACTCCCGCCTGCAGGCGAACTTGCGATTGCAGGAGAACTTTTCGTTGACTTGAGCGCTGATGATCCTTCGGCCGCCACCCCTACATGGGTCAACGATGGTACGCTGGGTGATTTTGTTGAGATCGGAGACCCGGTTGAGGACACCGTTGCAGGAGCGAAAGCCGTGCGTTTCAACCAAGGAGGCGTTTTGGACGCTTACCAGCAACCGGAAGAAGGTGGTGCTCCAGCGGGTCTTATCGGTCCGGATCCCACGTACACGATCGAAGCCTGGGTTTTCAACGAAGAGATCGCAACAGAAGAGACGATCGTGGCCTGGGGGAAGCGCGGGGGGCCTTGCGGCTCGAATATGTCTTTTAACTACGGGAGCCACCCGGATTTCGGAGCGATCGGTCATTGGTG
>CAZGYL010000224.1:0-7943 GCA_964529985.1 uncultured Planctomycetia bacterium
GGCTTTTTCAGGCAGAACGATCCTTTCGATGCCGGGAAACTGAACGAGCTCAGAGGCCAAGATATCGCCGAATTCCTCTTCCTTACCTGCCGGTGCCCCTATGACGGGAAGCACAGCTACGGCCTTCAGCGAAGCAAGAGGGCAGGCGGGCCGGGTTCCGTACCATAAGCTGCAACCGGGAAACACACCGAGGGCGCATGCAACAAACGCAAGCTTGATTGCATTGCAGGCGCTCATGGTTGATCTCCCAAAAGTTGCTCGGCCAAACCCGGCTTAAGAAGTGCGGTACGCACTTGCCCGCTCAGAATATTGAACGTGCCTGTCGTCCGCGTGGAGGAGAAGTAAATCCACCCGTCGAGAGACCAGTACGGATCAGCGTCAAGAGAGGCTGCACTTGTAAGCCGGAAGCTGAGCCCCGTTTGAAGGTCATAGATCCAGATATCTCCCGCCGGAGGGCCCTTCTCTTCGGTTTGAGCTTCAAGCTTTGTGAACGCAAGAAACCGCCCGTCAGGTGACCAAGTGGGGTGCACCGCCCAAGCATCGCCTGCAGCGAAGATCTGAGTGCGATCGGTTCCGTCCGATTTCATGATCCAAACGGACCAAAGAGGTCTCAGACGGCCGGCCGGGAGCTGAAACGCCAAGTGTGTGCCTGTGGGGGACCACTCGGGGTTTTTGCCCGGGCCGAGCAGCGTTTCCTGCTGCGTTTGAAGATCCTTTGTCCAAATCTTCCACACCCCGTCGCGATCCAGCCTGCAGAAAGCCATGAGCCTGCCGTCAGGCGAAAACGTGGGGTGCAGTTCGTCGGCTGGATCCGCAGTGAGTTGCCAGGACGGACCACCTCCGTCCACTGGTATCAGGTAGATATCGAAGTTCCCTTCGCGGCGGGAGGCAAAGGCAATGCGATAGCGCTGGGGGTCATCGCCGGGCAGAAACGCCGGATCCACATCCGGCCACGGACCAAAGGTTATCTGTCTGGGAGGTCCGCCCGCAGCAGGGACGACGTAGATTTTTGGTTCGGGTTGGTAATTATTCCAGGAGAAGGCAAGTAGATCGCCGAGAGGTGAGACGCTGCAGTTGAGCGCATCTCCCTGCTTTCCGCGGGTATGAACACGCAACGGCCCCTCGAAGAGCTCACCCGTTGTGGGTCCGGCTTTAAGTGGAGGCCGCACCTCCCTGCGGGCGTGCGGGGTCTGCTCGGTGCGGCAACCCGCGCACACCAAAGCCAGAGCAATGCAGGAAATCCGTAAAGCACTCACAACAACTTCTCCGGAACTTTGACCGCTTGTTCTATGGATCGGCACAAGGGAAGGGAGACTTGAGAAGATTATCGGGCCAGCAGGGGAATTTTTTCGGATGTTGCTTTGGGGAAAAGCGCGGTGCTCAGCCTCCTTGGGGATCCAACGCATCGGCCGCTGCGCGAAGCAGCCCCGCAACCACCGGCCCTTGCTTGCTAATGGTCAGCACGAAGAGCACAACACCCAGAGTCATGATCACAACCCCACTTAGAGCGGGGAGCACCGGAAGAACTTTACGGACCAGCCCTGCAACAGCCCTGCGTTTGGAACGCTCGGGCATTGAGGCGAACGCCTTCTGGGCCAGGACAACGGAAACTCCCAGCGCAATCAGGCTTCCTCCCAAACCGAGGCTCAGGAAGAAAAGCAGGACCAAAGCAGCCCAGAAAATACCCAAGTACCACGAAGCAAACACTATAACCAGTCCTGCAGGACATGGCACCATGCCGCCTGTAAGCCCGACAAGGAGGAGCTGTCCCAAGCGGACTCTGGGCAGATTCTCACCAGTATGAGGCTGACCGCTTGCCCCGTGGCTGTGACTGTGCCCGTGGTTGTGGCTGTGATTGTGATCATGGGCATGGTCGAGCTCGGCGGGCAAGTGGTGGTGATGGTGGTGCGCGCCCGGGACTTTTCCTCTCAGCACCCGGGAAGTAAGTGTTGCACCCAACCCGAAAAGCAGGAGCGAGCTTAAGAGCTGCATGCCTACAACCACCTGCTGCCTGTACGCTTGCTCGCTTGAAACCAGGTAAAGCCCTCCCAGAGCAAGCAGGTAGACGCTGAAAAGATGAGTAAAGGTCACAACAAGACCGAGCAGAACGGCGTCCCGGACCCGCCCGCTTCTTCCTGCCAGATAGGCCGCCACAAGGCTCTTGCCGTGCCCTGGACCGAATGCATGAGCGGCGCCGTAAACAAGTGCGAATAAGCAAAGCGCAAGAAAACCGAATATGCCGACGTTTCCCTCTTCGAGGTTTTTCTTAAACTCCAAAAGCTTGTTGAGCAGTATGTCCCTGCTTTCCGCTGCTTTGGGCGGCAGAGCTCGGGCCTTCTTTTTCCAACGGCCCTGCGGTTCCTCGCCCACCCGGCGTACGAAAGAAAGAGGCTGCCAAGAAAGGACTAAGCGAGTCCCGGGGACGACAAAAACACCACCGCGTTTTTCAACGCGTCCCTCAACTATGGTCCAGCGGATCGAAGGGTCATGGCCTGTAGAGCGCAGACACCAAGCCTTGATGGCCGGAGAGCGCCAGTTGAGCTCAAGGTGCACCGGAGGCTTGATACCTTCAAGTACCTCGAGGCGGAAAGCAAAAAGCGGAAGCGGTTTTGAGAGGAAAGACACTCTTGCTTCACGCGGTCCGAGGTACTGGAGCTCAACGGGTTCGCCGCACAGGAACGCTTCTTTGTCCCAGGTGTCAACGGGAGGAGCTGAAACTGCGATCACCTCAAGAAGGACTTCTTTGCTTCCGAGGGTAACCTCGCATGCGGGGATTTCACCTTCGGTGAGAACTGAAAAGGCTGTGGGCCCGCCCCCCCCTTTTGTAGGCCGCTGCGCTGCGGCTGAACCTTCTTTTGCGCCCTGGAGCTCAAGCTGCGCGCGATCCGTTGAAAGCAAAACTCTTACCTTGCGGCCTTTGACCCGAATGGCATCGACCACAAGTTCGCTTTCAGGCTCAACGACAAGAAAAGCCACCTCACTGCCTTTTTCCAAAGGAAACCAGCAGATCTGGCTTGAAAGTTCATTGCGGAACGATCCGTCTTCGTAGACGATCTGGCGCACATCCCTGTCGATGGGAACCGGTATCTGTGCGCGCAGGTCGTAGAAGATGTCGAATTGAAGCTGCCCGATCTCGCCTATTAGCCCTTCGATCCGCCGGCCTTCGCTGCGGAGTTGCAGCTGCTCGCCATCCAGCTCGAGCTTTAAAGTGGGTAGGACCTGTTTGAGCACTGCGTCGGCGAAGGCTTCGGCTTCCTTGCGGCTTACCCGGTTATCCCGGTTCGTGTCGGCCTTGATCATGTTCAAAAAGCCGTTCATGGGAGAGAATCCAACGTTGAACTCGATTGCGATCTCGCTGCTGCGGAAGGTGAAAATCGACTGGGTTCCTACTCCTTGAACGAGCGGGTGCGCTTGAAGGGAGGCTTCCGGCGGAAAAGCCGAGAGCAGAACCAAGGTGGGGACAAGGCTGCGAAACATACGGGGTCCCTTTGCACTCAATGAGACTTCCCCACATCATGGGATCTACACGAGCAGAAGGCAAGGCGGAGGTAACGCGGCCGGCAGCGCGTAGTGAGGCGGTTCAGTATGAGCCCTATTGTTTCATGCGGCATTGATATTGTGGAAATCGAGAAGATCCGCGAGCTTTACCTCCGGTACGGGGAAAGGTTTTTAAGGCGGATTCTATCCCCTGCCGAGCGCGAGCTTCTCTCTGAGCGGAGGAATCCCGTTTCCTTCCTTGCAGGTCGATTTGCAGCCAAAGAAGCGGTTCTAAAAGTGCTGGGTGTGGGCGTCTTTCAGGGAGTACCGCTCTCTGCCATTGAAGTGCCTTCGCAGCCTTCCGGGGAGCCCTTTTGCGTGCTCCGGGGAGCGGCTGCAGCCAGGGCGCGGGAGCGCGGTATAGGGAGCGTACTTGTTTCGATTTCCCACGCTGATAGCTACGCTGTGGCCCAGGCCTTGGGGCTGGGACCAGAGGGTGCCGGGGGCGGCCGGCCGGAGGCCCGCGGTCCCCAAGACCCGCCCATGGGTTAAGAAGGAGCTTCCTGCGTCCGATCCATTCGGCAGGCCGATTGTTTTCGGAGCTGCGCAGCTGCCTTCGGCCCCGAGCTTTCCTTTCCAAAACGCAAGAAGCAATGGAGCGCGCCCATGCAGACTGCACATTTCAGCGTCGACCGTTACAACGGAGTTTCGATCGTTCACCTGAGCGGGGACCTGAGGGTTGACGGCGTTCCGGAGCTGTCCCGGGCGCTTTTTGATTCTCTCAACGGCGAGCAGCTGGTGGTGGTCGACCTGGCGGAGCTTAACTACATTGACAGCGCCGGAATCGCCACTCTCGTTGCGCTTTACAAAAGACTGCGGCAGAACGGAGGGGGGCGCGTAGTGCTCTGCGGCGCCCCTGAGACCATTTGGGGGGTCTTCAAGACCATGAAATTGGACCGGCTTTTCCGCTTGTACAGCGATGTGCGTGAGGCGCTGCAGGCAGCCGGTTTGGTTGACAGGGTGCCGCAGCAAGGCTAAAATTCCGCTTTTGATTCCAAAACTGAGCTCTTCTCCCAGAGTGGATCCGGAGCTGTGGTCCGTGCTCCGGCTCAGCCGCCAGAACCCCGACCGAAAGAGGAGGGAAAGCCTTGACAGAGAATGTCGACGTTAAGCCGCTGACTGAGGTTCTCGTTCCTGAAGCTATAACCGAGGAGACGTTCCGGGAGATCGAACGGGCCGCGTTCGCCTCGCCCAAGCAGCTGGAAGAGTTGCGGGACTTGTTGCGCGCTTGGGACGAGAACGGCATGGCCGACCGTTACCGCACAAAAACCGAAAACTATCTCATTCGGGGATACTGCCACTACCTGAACGGCGAGATTGAAAAAGCTGAAGAGCTCCTGCGCCAGGCGCGCAACGATCCCTGGGGCTACTACTGGCTTGTGCGGTTGGTACTGGATACGCAAAGGTGGAACCAGGCCCTTTCATTGGCTGAGCGCGCCCGGGAGCGTTTCCCAGACCATGAGCCGCTCGCCTGGCTTGTAGCCGAGGTCTGGATTCAGACGGGCTGGGAGACGGAGGCTGAAAAACTTCTTGAGGAACTTGCCTCCAAGAATCGCGATTCAGCCCATTACCACTTCTTGAAGGGCCTCCTGGCCGAACGCCGCGGCGAGTATGAAGAGGCTATGGATCATTACAGGAGGGCTACGGATCTTGACCCCGATCACGTACGGGCCCTCTTTCGGCTCGGGTACTTGGCGTCCCTTTACGGCGAAGTGACCGAAGCCATTGGGTGCTGGCGGGCCTGTGTCGAGAAGAAGCCGGTCCCTGTAAACGCTCTTATCAATCTGGGGCTCCTCTATGAGGACCTGGAACGCTATCAGGATGCCATCGCCTGCTACCGCATGGTGCTCAAGTACTACCCTAATCACCCGCGGGCCCGGCTCTACTTGGGGGACGCGGAAGCCTCGACTTCCATGTACTACGACCGCGAAAAAGAGAAAGAGCGTTCCAGGCAGAATCAGATTCTCCGCATTCCCATCTCTGATTTCGAGCTTTCGGTGCGCAGCCGGAATTGCCTGGAGAAGATGAATATCAAGACTCTGGGCGATCTCATAATGAAGACCGAAGAGGAGCTTCTCTCTTACAAGAATTTCGGGAACACCTCCCTTGGTGAGATAAAGGCGATTCTGGCCCAAAAAGGCCTGCGGCTGGGCCAAGGGCTTGAGAAGCGCAAGCGCGAGGAAGAGCGCTCCCATGAGGAAGTTGAAAAGGGAGTGGATCCTGAGATCCTCGACCGGCCCATTGAAAGCTTGAACCTGTCCATTCGCAGCCGCAGGTGCATGGACAGGCTCAATATCCGAACGATCCGCGACCTTATTCATAAGACCGAGCTTGAGCTTATGTCCGCCAAGAATTTCGGTACCACCTCGCTTGAGGAGGTGAAACAGAAATTGGGAAAGCTCGGGTTGAAACTCAGAGGCTGAGGGCGCGAACGCTGGCCGCCCCTGCCGGCCGGGCCTCGACGGGCAAGGAGCACTTAC
The DNA here is from genome assembly GCA_964529985.1 of uncultured Planctomycetia bacterium. Lineage (GTDB taxonomy): Bacteria > Planctomycetota > UBA8108 > UBA8890 > UBA8898 > CAZGYL01. The sequence continues at coordinate 6,018 of CAZGYL010000224.1, forward strand.
CTATGTATCACCACCTGAGGGGAATTTTGATTCGGGTGGGGCCCGGTGAGGCTGTGGTTGAAGCCGGCGGGGTCGGGTACCGCGTTGAGATCCCGTTTCCCACCTTTAAAGCCCTTGAGGGGCAGGTAGGCAAAGAGGTCCTCCTCTACGTGGTCCCGTACTTCCGTGAAGAGAATCACCGTCTTTTCGGTTTCCTGAGCGAAGAGGAGAGGGAGTTTTTTAAGGTCGTCATAGGAGTGCGGGGCTTCGGTCCAGCCCACGGTCTGGCCCTGCTTTCAGGGCTGCCGCTGCCGGAGCTCTACGAGGCGATCCGCAAAGGTAAGCCACAGGTCCTCCAGCGGGTTCGAGGGGTGGGCAGGAAAAACGCGGAACGCATCATCGTTGAGCTCCGCGAGAAGCTGCCCGCGGTATCACCTTCTGGAGCTGCAGGGGAGGGTGAGGAGGAGTCAGACGTGGAGGTTGAGACAGCGCGGCTTGGACTCCAAGGCTTGGGCTACAGCCGGGCGGAAGCGGTCCAGGCGGTTGAAGAAGCGCGCCAGGCCCTCGCTGAAGGCAGCGCGGCGGACTGGATAAAGTACGCGTTGCAGCGCCGGACCTAACGGGGAAAGACTCTATTGCCCGAAGGCCTGAGGCGTTTGCTCGCTCAACAAGCAGCAACGGGGTAGCGTTTCTCAGGTCTTCTTTGCTCGCGCATTCTTTTAGTGTGGAAATTTTTCCTATTGACAGCGGGACCGCCTTTCCCTTACAATGCAAGCAAAGAAGTGAGGAGGAAACCGTAGGAACTGCCACTGGTGGCGGTGCCGCGCCGTTTGTTCGGGTCGGATTCCTCCCTGAGTGGCTTCAAGAGAGGACCGGTCTGTGAGAGACGGACGAAACACACTCAGGGCTCTGCTTATAGTGTGTTTGGCGCTGGCACGTCCTGTATCCTCACACTCCGACAACCCCAAGCCTCCGTCCCCCGGAAAGAAGCCCGACCGCTATGACGGTGTAGGCCTTGAAGTCATGCCGAAGCCGGCCAGATCCGGGCCCAAGCGGGTGGCCCGAGCTGTTTGGACTACAAGAGGCCCTCACCTTCACTTTGACCTGGACGAAGGCTATTCGGCCCGAAAGTACGCCACGTACCTCCAGCGGGCGGCAAACGGTTACCAATCGCCGCGGTGGAAAAGGGTCACGGAGGCCGTCAAGAGCCAGGTTGCAAAGCACACAAGGCGTTTCGCACGCCGAATCGTCAGGCGCCACTTCAGGGCGGGCCCGGAAATGGACCAGGACGAATTCCGTAAGCGCATGGAGCAGATCGAGCGTATCGGCAGGTCGAAACCGCCCCGGTGGCGCGTACAGTACGACGAAGTGGATCCGATACTTTCGGATCGCTACGAGCGCGAATGGGATGACACCACGCTGATAGTTTGGGGGCCCCTGGTTGTTACAGACTCAGGCGCCGTTGACCTTGATTTCGACCTGGATAACCTCAAGCGGCTGTGGAAGGTGGATCTGGAAGACATTGAAATCGTTCCGCCTCCTCCTGACGACAAGCCCCCTCCCCTTCTGGGCCAGCGGGTCAGATTCAACACAAACATTAAGATCAGGATTTCAAGCTCAAGGCTCCTCAAACCGTTCCTCACGCAGAAGCCGGGTACTTGGCTGGGCAAGTTCCTCAACGCCGGCAGGTACGTGCGCCTGCGGGCCGGGGTAGACCTGTACACTGATATCACCAAGCGCCGCTATTTCGGCTCGGAGCTTGAGGTACGGCTCTACCGGGACCTGAGGTGGGCCGCCTTCCTCAACGTGGTCGTGGAAGGACACTGAAAAGAAGCGGCGTTCAGAGCCTAGTGCCTTATCCAATACCTACCTATTGCACTTATGGGGCCCTGTGGCTTGCCGGGGCGAATTGTAGGAACGGGAAAGTGATTTCTGCATGAGGCACTA
>CAZGYL010000225.1:0-7935 GCA_964529985.1 uncultured Planctomycetia bacterium
GGGGCATGCGGCTTCGAAGCTCGGCGTTCGGAAAGGAGAAAACATTCATGTCCTTCTTAGGCCGCGGCCGAAATAGGAGGAGAAGGACCTTCATGTGGTCCTGCAGTCCGCATTGAAGAGGCAGTTATGGGGAGCTATCAGCGTTTCGGCGAAGTAGCCATGCGGCTCGGGCTGATAAGCCCGGGTGAGTTGGCCGATGCGTTGGCGGAGCAGGCTGAGCGCCGTGCCCGCGGAGAAAAGGTGCTGCTCGGACAGATCCTCCTTGAGCAAGGCGTGCTGGACGAGGAGGGGGTCAGGCGCGTTTTGGACGCTCTGTATCCGGTTCCTGAAGAAGAACTGGCAGATTGAGCTTGAGCCTCGCCTTCCGGGCGGCCCGGCCGCACTGTTTCCGTTTCCTTCCGAGGGCTTTGCCTCCCACCTTGACCGTTCGCAGCGCTAACGGGACGATAGAGGGGAGAGACTAAGCGATTCCCTCGCGGAGGAAACACTGCATGGCCGAAAACGAAACCCCGAAATGTGCTCTTTGCGGCCGACCGCTCGCCCGTTCTTTGGCCAGGAGAGCCGGCGCCAAACCCCTTTGCCTGAGTTGCAGGAGAAAAGCCGCGCTGCAGGCCAAGAAACAAAGCAGCGAGCAGAAAACCGCTGTGCCTGCGGAACCTAAGGCACCTGCGGAGCGCACTGTAAAGCAGGAAGTCCCGCAGGACTTGCAGGCAAAGAAAGCCGCTGAGGAGAGGAAGCGCAGGGAGCTTCTGTTGAAGCGCCAGGCGGAGCTCAAGAAGCAGGCGGAACTTAAGCGTCAGGCCGAGCTCAAGAAACAGGCGGAGCTCAAGAAGCAGGCGGAGTTGAGGCGCCGGGCGGAGCTTCAGAGACAAGCGGAGCTTAAGCGGCAGGCTGAACTTAAGCGAGCTGCTTTGGCTCGGCGCCGCGCAGGCGGGGCTGCGGCTCAGGCTGCCGCCCCCGGTGTGTCAAAGCGGGCGGTGCGGCCTGCCGCTGGGGGTGCAGCGGGACGTGCACCGGCGCGCGGAGTGCGAAGACCTGCCGGAAGGCGAAGGAGAGAGCCTGCAGAGGAACCCTCCGAGGGCTGGGGGTTTCTGCAGCCTAAGTTTCTGCTTGCGGGAGGCATCGCAGCTTTAGCTTTGGCTGTTGTGGTTGCGGTTGTGGCCTTTTCAGGCGGCGGGGAAAAACAGCCGCAGGTTCAGAAGAAGCAACCTGCTGTCACAGCTAAAGACAGATCTCCTGTAAGCGAGAATGAGAAGCGGTTGGCGCGCCTTGCAAGGGCAAAGGAAGCGCTGCGAAGGGTTGAGCAGGAGGAGCAGGCGAACCCACGCTCTTACGCCTATCTGCGGGCGCTTTACGCCGGCATTCTTGATAGGTACGGAGACCTGAAGGATTTCGCTGAGCGGATAAAGAGCAAGATCAGCGAGCTTGAGGAGAAACAGGTCCGCGAGGCTCAAGCCACCTTGACGTATTTGGAGAATGAAGTCGATACGCTTTCACGCGAAGAGGGTGGGTACAGTGAAGCTGTGTCTCTTTTCGCCACGGTTCCTCCTGAGATCCGAGGGGTTGAAGCGTTCGAAGAGCGCTTTTTCACCCTGAAGAAGAAGGTTGAGGAACTTGCCCGGTGGGAAAGGTATCTCCAGGAACTTAAGGCCGAGGCGCTCGCTTTTGCACGCGAAGGCCGCTACCGCGTAGCGAGCTTGATAATCGAGCTGGGCTTCTCGGAAGAGGATTTCCAGAATACTCCCCTTTGGGAGAGACGCCAGAAGCTTATCGAGGAGTTCAAGGCGGCGCCTCTTGCAAAACTCCTCGAAGCCGAGAAGGCCGCTGAGGAGAAAAAGCGCCGCGAACTGCTCGCTGCGCGCCGAAAGGAACTTGCGCGCAGGAAGCAGGAATTTCTGGCTGCAAAAAGCAAGATGAAGGCCGAGCCTTTGCTCGGGCCTTACGATCTTATCAACTGGCCCATTCGGCCGTGGCACGGTAAATGGCAGCTTTCAGAAGAGAACGGCGTCGGGGTGCTCACCGTCAAGGTGGATAAGGGCAAATGGTGGCTTGGACCCAACGGGCCTTATTGGGAAGACTACGCTCTTGTGTTCAAGATCAAGGTGACGGCCGGTAAAGCCCACTTCTACCCGCGGGTGGATCCGGGCGGTGTGCCTCCTTTCTTGCGGCGCGCGATTCCTCCCAACGTAAGAGAGCTTAAGCCGGCGATCACTTTCACACCTGAGAACACGGAAGGGAAGTGGGTGGAAGTGGCGGTTGATGTCTACGGGCCGGGAGATGCAGCGGTTGTGCAGCTGCAACTCAAGGGCCCCGAAGGCACGGAAAACAGGACCCTTAAAGGCAGTGACCTGAAATCGGAAAGCAGCCAGAATGAATACCTGGACCACGGCTCTTTCCTGTTTGTGTTCGAAGAGGGGTGTGAGGCCCAGCTTAAGGAGGTTTATCTGAAATTGATCAGGCACAGGCGGCACGGCATTTTGGATTAAGAATAGAAGAAGAAAACCTCCTTCAGCGGGCCGATAATCCCGGTTCTCAGTACAGCGGTGGCTTTTTCGCAGCCTCGGGAGCCGGTGGATTTGCCGTTTTTATGACAAGGCTTAAACTTCCCACGGAGTGGGGTTACAAAGTAGAAATATGGATCCTGAGAAGTTTTCACGCGAAGCGGGTTCAGGAAAACCGGAGGGTGCCGGCGCGGGGCCGGAAGAGCGAAGCGGCCGCTCCCCGCAGCAGGAGCAAACTCCGGAAGCTCTATCCCCGTCCCTTGAGCACCTGAGGGAGGATCTCAGTTCGCTTATAGTGCAAGGCCTTCTTGCCGGGGAGGAAAGCGAATCTCAGCGGGGCGAACCTGAGGAGGAAAAGAGGCCTGAGGAAAGGCCGAAGCAACAGGAGACGGCAAGCCCCGAGCTCGACCTTGCTGAGACCGGGCTTATAGCGAGCCTGGACTCAATGGTCAGGGACAGAGCGCTTGATACGGTTGAGGGCTTGCTTCGTTCGGAGACCTTTCGAACCCGACTCTCCGAGCTCATACGGCAGGAAACCGCGCGTGTGCTCAACAGCGACATGCTCAAGAGCAAAGCAGGAGGTGCGAGCCTTATAGGGGAGAGAATCCGGCTTGAGTGCGTGCGGCTCTTTGACCGGCCTGCGTTTCGCCGGGAAATGGCCAAGCATCTTGTAAAGGAGGTTGAGAAGGCGGTCACCCCGGGTGTCAAACGAGAGCTCTCGTCCGCAATGCGTGGGGCTTTGACCGAAGCGATGCAGCAGCTTGCGGATCACTTGGGACGCGCAACTGAGGAGCTGCACCGCCAGGTGCAGGAAATAAGGGAAGAGATGCGCCGCGAGCTCTATGAAAGAATCGCCGAGGTACTGGGCGACAGTGTGCCGGCTCTGGCCGCCGCAGCTTGCGAGAAGTTCTTGGAGGAGCAGCTTGAGCCCTCTCTTCGTGCTCTCGGCGACAGGTTGAGGGATGTAGAAGAACGGGAGCAGAGAGCGGGTTTCTCCCCTGCGGACTCTCCTGCTGCGCGGGGCCGGCCGGAGAAGCACGTGCGTGCCGGCCGCTCACCGGGAGCCTTCAGGCGGATCCGCGAGCGGCTTGAGGCTGAAGGAAAACTCTGAACCTTCTCTTTTGTTAGGGAAAGAGCCTTTCCCTGCGATATCAAACGGAGAGACGCTGCCCGTGGAAGCGTACCGGTGCATTGTCTGCGCAGTCCGCTTCCCTAAAATGGGGATCTATGACCGAGAAGATGCCTTCCTGGAGGACTTGTGATTCTGCACGCGCCCGGGGCCGCCGCAGGCGCGCGGTTCCGCCGGGCATGTTCGATTTGGGAATGCGGCGTTACTTGGGCTGCAAAACGCGCTTGCTTCCCCAGATTGAGCAGGTGGCGCGGGAGCACTGCCCGGAAGCCCGTGTTGTAATGGATGTATTCGCGGGTACAGGCGTTGTAGCCGACCTTTTCAATACCCGCGACAGAAAAGTCATTGCAAACGATTTTCTTGTGAGCAACGCCGCGGTCCTGAGCGCGTGGTTCCTTGCCACCCCTAAGGACAGGGAAGCGATCGAGTCCGCAATCAGCTACCTGCGTACCTTAAGACCGCGCAAGGGAACTTACTACGGCCGCAATTTCGGAAATCGTTTTTTCACAATGGAAACGGCTGAGCTGATAGGCACGATACGGGATGCGATCGACAAAATGCAGCTGCGGCCTGTTGTAAAGAATGCGGCGATAGCAAGCTTGCTTTACGCGGCCGACGCTTCGGCTTTGACCTGCGGGCACTTCGATGCATACCGCGGGTTGAAGGATCAGGCTCGGCCTTTTGAATTGCGCCTGCCTGCCATCCCGTACGAGGCCAACGGCGATAACGAGGTTTTCTGCTGCGATGGGAATCTTCTTGCAGCCGAACGCGAAGTCGATCTCCTTTATATAGACCCCCCGTACAACAGGCGTCAGTACGGCACGCTTTATCATGTGCTCGACACGATAGCGCGAAACGACAAACCGCCCTTGTCGGGTAAGACGCGGAAGCCTCCGCGCGAACGGCGCCCGTGGAGCCGCTACTCGAGCGCCCGGGCTGCGGAAGCCTTCAAAGAGCTTGTCCTTTCATGCAAAGCCCGCCACCTTTTGGTTTCCTACAACAATATGAGTTCCGGCGGGAGCAACTCCAATGCCATAATGGATCGCGAAACGATCGAATCCATCTTGAAACTCCGCGGGGAGGTACATACGTACTGCTTCCGCTTCCCGAGTTTCACGGCACGAAGGGGCCTCCTTCCCGGCCACAGGGAATATATTTTCTATTGCAGGGTTACGCGGAAGCCGAAATAAACCCGCTTTGAGGAAGGCGCCGTCTACAAGCGCGGCAATTTCGTCAAATCCGCACCGAGCACGGCCTTCGCAACCGCGTTCAATTTCTCTACAGGCCCTGCAATATGAACGGTGATCTGATCGTGAACTAAACTTTCTCCGGTTCCAAGCTCGTTTGTCGGAGAAAGCGTTTCAAGCTCGTAGAAATAGCCGAATTGCTCCTTCTTGGGACCGCTCGGCCCGTCGTTGTAGCTGTTCACCGCATCGCCTTCAAATGGATTTTCCTGCGGTTCCCATGCATTGTTCACATACAAGCCATCGGGTTTTACAACCGGTGTTTTCACTATGGTGAGAAGGGAGCGTTTCCAGTCTATGCTCCCCAGGACGCCGGTTGTGCGTTTCGGGGACAGGCCGATTTTGCTCCTGTAATTCGCGTCGCCTTTGAAAAGAACCACAGGTGGATCGTCCAGCACTTTCAGGCGGTCCGGCGGAACTTCGCCGAAGTAGTCGCTTTTTACTTTCGGCCCGCTGCCTCCGAGCTTGTCCGGCCGGTAAGGCGCGATGATAAGAACATCCCCTTCGGTGGGAAACATTCCCAAGATCCAAATCGAGACAAGGCCGCCCTCTTTGGTGATGCGGTCTCCGCGGTTGGTAACGACGTTGTGGGTCTTGTACGCCACAAACTGCACGCCGTCGGGAATGGAAACACCCAGAGCGCTTGCAACTTCCTGATCGGACAGAAGCGACACGGTCCTCTGAACCGTAAGCTTGAATTTCGTCTTGCTCCAGTTCTGAAGTTCCATGTCCTTTTTCATGGTCACAGACCGCTCGGAAGAGTCGGTGACCTCGAAAGAACTGTTGTTGAAAACCGGCGGCACAAACCATTCAGAGAGCGTGAAGTCCGCACCCGGCTTGAAGTATAAAGCGTACTGGCCTCCTTCAGGAGCAAGCCAAAAGCGTTCGGCTCCGCCGTAATTGACGAACTGCTCGCTCTTGAGCCGGCCCGAGACCACTTCCCGCTTTATCCAACCGAGAGCCAGACCTTCTTCTCCCGCCAGAGTGGAGGCCATGACCCGTCCTGCAAACTCCGGGGCCACAAGCACTTGGCGCGGTCCGTCGGATAAACGCACCACTTTTGTGTATTTCTGGAGAAAACGCAGCGTTTCACCGAACGGGCGGTACACCTGACGGGGAGCGGGGGACGGCTCGGGTTGGGTCCGGCAACCGACCGAAATCAACGGGAGTACAATCGCAAGCACCGCGGAGAAGTAACGCATAAGCACCTCCTCAGGTTCGAACGCGACACCGTATTCAGGAAGGCATAAAGTTAGCTGAGGGAGGGCCTTCTGTAAAGAGGGCCGCGGAAAAAGAAAAGGCGCACCGCTTCCCCGGGTGCGCCTTTTCTTCCGTCGACCTTCGAGATCAGACCCTTACGGGGCCTCGCACTCGTTGACCTCGCAGGTCAGGTCCGGACAGACACTGGCATCCACAAGCTGGCAGCCGGTGCCCAGCGGCGGTTCGGGGCCATCGAGGAAGAGGTAGTACACAATGTAGACGGCGTCCGAACCATCCACCACACAATCGTTGTTGGCGTCCGCGGCCTTCTGGCACGGGAAGTCCGGACCGCCCCTGAAAAGGGCATTCAGAATGTAGACGGCATCAGCAAGGTCAAGCCTGCCGTCGCCGTTCGCGCTGCCCGGGATGAAGTAGTTGCCCGGAGGCGGCGGCACAAAAGCGAAGATACCCGGCTTGTTGCAGGCCTCGGGATCCTGGCAGCCCGTCTCGGGATCCAGCGGATCGCAGCCTTCAAAGACTGAAGCCGGAATGCTGGCTCCTCCGATCACCATCACGTTGGCAACAGGAGGCTCGCCGAGCGCTTGGTCGCACGGCGCCACGCAGACGGTATCGCCTTCCTGATCCATGAGGATCTTCCATGTGACTGCAAGATCCGTCCAATCGTTCTGCGCAGGCAGCGTCACTTTGGCCTTGAAGTCAATCACCACGCCGTGGGTTACTCCCTGACCCGGATAGACCGTAACAGTATCGAAATCCGCGGGGTCTCCGTCCTTGACCGTAGCGGTCATGGTGCCGTCGACCGTAGCGTCCACAATCTCCAGCTTGCCGGGATCCTTAATGCAGACACCATACGACCAGCCCTGGACCTCTTGGCCTTCAGCTTTGCCGTCGGCGTTGAAATCTAAAACGATCAGCCCGGCGACCTCTTCACCGGTGTCTCCCTCACCGCCCTGAATTTCGATTGTGAAGGAGGCCGGAGGCGCGGTGGTAATCTCCTTGAACGTAATCTGGGCACCTTCCTGCGTGGCGGGAGGAATGCTGGCACCGCCGTGCACCGCTACGGTCTGAACCGGCGGGCTTCCCAACTCATTGGTGAAGCTAAGTCGCGCGGCGGAGCCGTCCGCAGGACCCGAAGCTTGGACCGTGCAGTCCACAAGCGCGAAGTCCTCCACAGCGGGCAGGGAGACCTTCTGCATGAAGTCGATTACAACGCCCTGGGTGAAACCGACGGCATCGATTCCATCACACGCCGGCTCGCAGTCACCGGCCTTGTTAGCAAGATCAGCAGCCGTGTAGTAAGACGTTGTGTTGAAGTCGGCCACGTCTCCGTCCTTGACGGCTTCAACATCCGCGGCTCTCGCCACTCTGGTAATTGAAGCCGTCACTCCGGCATCGGTCTCAAGTAGAACCCCGAACGACCATCCCTGAGTGTCTTCCACCGTGGTTGTAAGCTGCACGGAGAGATCCACCGTTCCGCCGGCCTGAGCCACTTCGCTTGCAGCCGGCACGATCTTCAGGGCGAAATTGCTGCTGTCGGCAGCATTCAACACCCCGGTAATGCCGATAAGCCCTACTGCCAAACCAAGAACCAAAGCTCTTTTCATGGTCACACTCCTCTCTCTACCTTACCGAACCCTCAAAGCCTTTCGACTCACCTCGTTTTGACTTCCTGCCTTCTTCTAACCCGCTTCCAGCCAGTTTCAACCTCGTGGTCTCCACTGGTACCACCTCTCTATTTATGTCAAGCAGGCCTAATCGCACGGATCGCCTGCTTCACACCCGAGATCCAGCCCGTAAGCATCGGGCGTCGGATCGTATCCACCCGGCGGGAACGGACCGG
>CAZGYL010000226.1:0-7931 GCA_964529985.1 uncultured Planctomycetia bacterium
GGTAGGCGCTCTCGTTAAACTTTGCGCCAAATTTGGTGAATTTTCCAGGCTAGCCCTGCAGAAGTTCAAGCAAGTAATCTGTGAACTGCTCCGCCGTGGCTCCTCCCGGGCGTCCCGTGACCTTGACGCGTTTTTCCTCGACGGTCGCTATGTCAAGCGCCCGGGAAAGCTTGGCGGCTGCTTCCAGGCGGCCTATGTGTTCGAGCAACATAACCAGCGCCCGCAGCATGCTTGAAGGATCCGCATATGCGGCCCTGCCTTCACGAACCATACGGGTGCCGCTTCCGTGTATGGCCTCAAACATAGCGTATCTGTCACCGACATTCGCCGAGCCCGCGGTTCCCACTCCACCCTGCAGCTGAGCGGCTTCGTCCGTGAGGATATCTCCGTAGAGATTCGGCAGAACGAAAACCTGAAAGTCCTTCTGCCGCGCGGGATCGATCAGCTTTGCGGCCACAATGTCTACGTACCATTCGTCGCAGGTGATCTCAGGATATTGCGCGGCGATTTCCTTAGCCACAGCGCTGAAAAGCCCGTCGGTGGTCTTTACGACGTTGGCTTTCGTAACCACGGTTACGCGCTTCTTGCCGGTGCGCTTGGCGTATTCGAAAGCGGTCTTTATGATCCGTTCGGCACCGGGCCGTGTTATCACTTTGAAATCAAAGGTCAAATCCCCCGTGACCTCAACCCCGCGGCTCCCAAGGATATAAGCGCCTTCGGTGTTCTCGCGGAAGAACGTCCAATCGATACCTAAGGAAGGAACCTTTACAGGCCGTACATTTGCATACAGGTCGAGCGCGCGCCGCAGGAAAACGTTCGCACTTTCAAGATCACCGCGCGGATCCCCTTTCTGCGGAGTCTCGGTCGGACCTTTAAGCAGGACATGACACTGCTTCACCTGCTCGAGGACATCGTCCGGCACAGCTTTGCCGACCCGAAAACGGTTCTCGATCGTCAACCCCTCAATGGTCCTGACCTCGACCGCCCCGTTTTCGATTTCCTCCCGCAGCAGATCCTCAAGAACCCTCCGTGTTTGAGCCGCGATGATGGGACCAATGCCGTCACCACCGATAAAACCGATCCGAACCGGGCGGAGGGTTGCAAAGTCCAAAGGCGGCTCGCGCCGCCGAAGCGCCTCAACGCGTTCGAGTTGTTCCCTGACCAGCGCGGCGAAATGCTCGCACGCCCGCTTGACCGCCTCTTCCATACTGCTTCGGTCCTTCTTTCCGTAGCAACCTTCTCCCGCCTCCTGAATCCCGGAGGCAGAAGAAAAAACCGAGAGGGCCCCGCGGGGGACCCGCCTCACTCCACTGAGCCTATCAGCTTACCATGGAATCGGCGGCCCCGCAAAGCCCTCTCGGTTGCACCCGGCCGCTACGGACAACTGAACCCTTCAAGCGAGCAGTCCAGGTCGTCGGGCGTAGGATCTTCGGCCGACGGTTCCTTAAACGGCTCCGGAGGCGTATAAGCCAGCGGATCGCGGCCCGCGATCATGTACGTAAGAAAGATCGCATCGGCTATGTCCAAGTAACCGTCGTCGTTCACGTCGGCCGCATCAAGGCACACAAGCGGTACCCAACCGGGTATCTTGAAGAGGAAACTCAGTATGTCGATTGCATCCTGCAGATCCAGAACCCCGTCGATCCGCACGTCTCCCCGCAGCCAGCCGTAGGAGAATGCCTCGGGCACAGTCACTTCGCCCCGGCTGTTCGCAAGGTGCAAATCAAACGTGCCCAAAGCCGGCGAACAAGGGATCTTCGCCCGAATCGTGTTGTCCTCGATTACTTCTATTACCTCTACAGGGAGATCCCCGATCGTCAGGGTCGTGTCTTCCACGGTTGTGAAACCGCGTCCCGTAATCACTAATTCACCGGGAACGAGCTCTCCCAGCTCATTGCGCACAAGACCTGTCAGAAAGGCCGAGCGCGGCTGTATGTCCGAAATAAGAAGTGCGATAATCTCGGTCTCGCACGTAACACTGCTGATTGTGATCGGATCGCCTGAAGCGGGCCAGTACACCCACGCCAGAGTATAGCGGTAAATCCCAGGGGCCAATCCCAAATCGTCGTAATGAGTCGGCAGTTCCGTGAGCTCCGGATCTTCTATGTCCCAAACGGCCAACCGGTCCCGTACCAGTTCCCCTTCCACCTCATGCTCCCGGTAAAGGATCAGGAATTCAAAAGGCCGCTCCTTGTCGCACGCAAGATAGCCCCAGGAAAGGTAAGCGTTGTCCGGATCGCTCTCGCAGACAAAGTCAACGATCTTGCAATCTTCAGGCGGCGGCTGGATCGTCACAATACCGCTTACAAGAGTAGGCACGATGCTTTGCCCGCCGACAACCGCAACAACCGCTACCGGCGGCGAACCCAAATCGTCTGCGAAGCTGATCTCAGACTCAATAGGGTCTCCCTCAGCCTCAGCGGAGATCAGAAACCGCAGAATCGCAACCTCGTAGTCGGAGCCGGGCGAAAGCACCGCAAGCTGAGGAAACGACACAACCACGCCTTCCGTAACTCCCGGGCCGTTCTCCGGATTGTCGTTCAGATCAATAAAATCGGCGGGATTGCCGTTGTTGACCGTTTGAAGCACAGCGCCTTCTCTCGCTTCTATGAGCTCGAGCTCATCAGGGTTCCACCTAACGCCCCAGGACCACCCTTGGAGGTCCGTATCCGTTGTAATCAGAACTTTAACCTCCACCTCCTGGCCCCGGCGGCCTTCAGCGTTCGTAATCGAAAAGGTGATATTCGGTTCCTCGCTGCCTACGGCGGGAACCGTCCACAGCGTAACAGACAACAACACCGTAACAGGCAATAGTGATAAGACCCGGAACATTCCGACCTCCTTTCTGCCCGGCTTCGGACGCAACCAGCCCTGAAAGTCGATCTTCCGGCCCACAAACCGAGAAGACCCTTGGAGCCACTGTCCGACCCCGTAGCCCACGACCATCCAACTCAAACGGGCCGAACGGCCCGACACCTGACCCTGAACCAGGCATCATTATAGGCGGCCGGAAGGCCGGAGAAAAGCCCCGTCCCCTCGGCTTGCTGTCGCCCCGGCGCACAACCCCTTAAAATCGATTGTGATTCGCGCCGCCGAGTCGGTCCCGAAGGCGGCCGCCTCACGGGCGGTCCGGGCGTTCGGAGAAAGCTGACCAGGGTCGGAAAGACAGGCTGAGAAATTCCTCTGGGTGTGGAGCGACGCATGCAACGCTACGGAACCAGATCAAGCGGAGTAAGGGGCCGGTGCGGGCTTCATGGAATCAGTCGGGCGGGCTTAGGGAAAATCGCAATCCCGCCTGCTCTTCTGCTGTGCTTTCTTTACGGGCCCGCCTATGCCGTCAGTCCCGAGGACTTTGCGGTACGCGTCACCGGAGGCGGCGTCGCTTGTGCAGGGGACCTCGTTGAGGCCGAGGTCGTCGTAGACCTCAACCGTACCGGTTCGAACCGCTCCCCGGTGCGCGGATTCTCCCTTGCTGTTTGCCACGTTTCTTACCAATTGCAGATCGAAGAGGCGCTTCCCGGCGCTGCAATCGATCCGCAGCAAGGCGGTACGGATGTTGATTTCCTTCAAATAACGGTGAAAGACCGCGGGGTGATTGAAGCGGTGATCGTAGATCTGCATGAGAACCGCGGCCTTGAGCCCCAGAACGACCTGCCTGTCTTGGCCTTGCGCTACCGCGTGAAGGATGCTGCGGGCGGTGCAGCCATCGCGCCGTGTAACGGCACGCTTAACACTCCGCCCGTAATGATTACGTTTTCAACCGGAACCGAAAGCTATATCCCGCCTCCCGAAAATCTTCTCGGGACGACCGTTACAAGTCCCTGCGATCCCCCGGACCGAAAGCTGCACCTTTCGGTCGAACAGCCGGAAGAGCTTACGGTTCTCTGCGGCACGCACCAGGGCAAAACCTTTCTTACATGCTCGATCCGGGAAGAGCCGGTCGCCTGCTGCCCTCCACACCTGGTAAGCACACTGCACCTTACTTTTGAAGTACCGCCTGATCTGAGGATAACAAGGGTTCTTCAAGGGGACATACCGATTGTAAAGGGGAAAATAGAAGTTTTAGAGGGGCGCACGGAAGTCGAAGTCACTTTTCTGCCCAGCGCCCGGTTTCCTCAAGAACGAGTCGCCGCCTACCTTCAGCTCGAAAGCGTGCCTGAGAACTGGCCCGATCGGTTCGAACCCACAGAGCGGGTGATCCGACTCCTCGGGGGCGACAGTACGCAGGAGGCCGGAGTTCTGACCGTGAGAGGAGAGTTTCTTCCGTTTGAGGAAAGCGGAACGCTTGCGGTAACCGTTCCCGTGGTATCTTGGTGTCCGGCGTTCCGCCGCGGAGACGCGAACGCGGACGGGAAACGCGATATAGGCGATGCCATCGCTGTGCTGACGTGGCTTTACGCCGGAACGGGTTCGGAGCCTCCGTGCCGCGACGCAGCCGACAGCAACGACGACGGCACCGTGGACATAGCCGACGCAATAGCGCTGCTTTACTTTCTGTATGGAGGGTCGCCGAGCCTGGCGGAACCCATTGACCGCTGCGGCGCCGATCCCACGGCGGATGATCTCGACTGCCGGGATTTCCCGCCCTGTGGCTCTCAATAACCCTGAAGCAGCGTTTCCAATCAGTCCGGCGGCGCGTAGAATATGCCCCTCCGAAAGAGAAACGACTTCTCTTGAAAAGAAGTAATTCCATTCGAAAAGAAGTAACCCCGTTCGGTCTGTGTTTATGTGCAACGAGAGAACTTCCGCTCACCGGGCCGACCCCGCCGGGCAGAGTTTCTCCCCGTCCGGCAAGGCCTGCGCTTTTCTTGTACTGGGGCTTTGCGCAGTTTTCTTCATTCCGCCTTTTTTCACTCGGGGGCTCTGGTCCCCCGACGAGCCCCGCTACGCGGCCTGCGCTTGGGAAATGCGCGCCACCGGCTCCTATCTCTTGCCTCGTATAAACGGGGAGCTTTACCCTGAGAAACCTCCTTTGTTTTTCTACATGGCTGCGCTTTTTGACGTAATAGCAGCTCCAAACGGCGGCAGGATAGCCGAGGCGCTTGCAATGGCCGGCTTGGGCCTGCTGCTCCTTGCGTTTCTGAAGGGAGAACGTTGGGAGGTACGCCTATCGGGCTCTCTGGTTTTCCTGACATTTTGCTTGAGTCAGGAGATAGGAAAGTTCGGGGTCATCGATTCGGTCTTGGTCTTCTTCTTGGTAGCTGCGGTTCTCTGCAGCCGTAGGGCCCTTACAAGCGCGCGGCCCTTGGGCGCATACCTCGGCATGTACGCTCTCCTCGGCTTGGGAGCGCTGGTGAAAGGGCCGGTCATAATCCCGTTTGCGGCTCTCGCCCTTCTGGGCCTGAGGCTTGGTTTGCAGCCGCCGGCGCCCCGGGGCAAACATATCGCCGGCCATGCAGCCGGGCTCGCACTTTTTGCGCTGATCGCGGCTGCATGGGTGGTACCGGCGTGCATGGCCGGAGGGGAAGCTTACACAAAACGCTTGCTCGGCCAAATCGCAGGCCGGGTTACAGGAGCCAGAAAAACCCACATTCAGCCGTGGTATTACTACTTTATCGCCGTTACCTTCACCGCCTTGCCGTGGACGCTTTTCCTGCCCGGGGCCCTGTGGAGAGGGCTTAAACGAAAGGGACCTCTTGTGTGGCTTCTCCTGTGGATGCTTCCGGGCTTCGTCCTGCTCTCAGCGTTTGCAAGTAAGCGCGAGCGTTACCTCGCGCTTCTGTTTCCTGCTGCGGCCGCCCTCCTGGGCTGGTACCTGACGGGTTTCAGGTGGAGCAGGCCGGAGAAAATCGCCGCCGCATTGACGGCGGTTCTTCTAATTGCAGCAGGGGTATTGCTCTCGGCGTTCGGCCCTGCAGCCGAGCTCTTGCCTGATCTCGCCCGCCGCCTCGCTCCGGGCCGTGCCGAACGTTTCCTTCCGGCCCTCAGAGAAACTCTGGACCGGACAGGTCCCTTCCTGCGGTACGTGCTCTTACCTCTTTTGGGCTTAGGAGCAACATGGGCGGGGTTGCGCGCATTGCGGGCCCGCTCGGGCGGAGTGCCTTTTCTAACCTCGGTTTGCGCGTGGGTGATCTGTTTTTCTCTCGCATTCGATCTTGTGCTTTGCCCGGCGCTCGACCCTTTGAAAACAGGGAGGGATTTCACCGAAGCGGTCAAGCGGTTCGCGCAAACCGGAGCCCCCATTGCTCTTTACGCGCGGCACTACGACGGAAGATTCAACATGGAAACAGGCAGAGTGCACTTTCCCGTTCTTGGAAGGAGCGACGACCCCGGGGAGAACAAGGCCGAAGTAGCACGTTTCTTGGATCGCACGGAGCCTGCAGCGGTTATCGCCGGCTGGCGGCGGGTGTCGCCCGAAAATCCACCTCCCCCGTTTTCAGACCGCCCGGTGTTGGTGACAGGCGTCTTGGGCACCCGGACCATGTTTTTGATCGGCAACAAGGCTGCAGAGAAGCTTTGGCGCAAGCCGGAAGGAAAGGACTGAGGCCCCTTTCCGGCTCGAATCCTCAATTTCCAGAGGATTCTTCGAGGTTCTGTAAATCCTCGAGCTCCGGATCACGGGGCAGGTCTCTTGCAACGCTTGCAAGCACGGCGGCACCTTCAGGCAAAAACCTGTCCTTAAGCCATCTGACGCCGAAAAGATCCCGGATTCCCCGCCACAGTCGGTTCCAAACACCGTACTTCGCCCGCCCCCGCAGTCGCGGCCGGTGGTTGACCGGTGCTTCAACTACGCTGTAGCCGGACATACGGAAAAGCGTCGGGAAAAAACGGTGCATTCCATCGAAGAATAAAGGAACTCGAAGCAGGCAAGCCCTCCGAAAAACACGCGTAGAACAGCCTACGTCGGTTATCTTGTCGCCGGTAACAAGGTTCCGGGTCCAATTGGCGACTCTTGAAGAAATCCGCCGCACCACATTGTCATGGCGCTTACGCCTCCAGCCCGTAACCATATCCACTTTTTGCTTGAGTAAAGCCTCCGCAAGCACAGGGATATCCCGCGGGTCGTTTTGGAGGTCTCCGTCCACGGTGCCGATAAGTTCGCCGCGGGCTCGGGCGAATCCGGCGCAAAGAGCACCGCTTTGCCCGCGCCGCCGGCCGAGGGGAACCAGGCGGATCCTGGTATCCTGTGCGAGTTCTTCATTGATTCTCGACCTGGTCTGATCTGTGGATGCATCGTCCACGAGAATCAACTCCCAGCGGTGAGGGAATCCGGCCATAGCCTCGCGCACTTCCCGGCAAAGCGGCTGTACGTTCTCCTCCTCATTGTGCATAGGTACGACGATCGAAAGCTTCACAGGCTGTTCGGCTTCGATCGAGCTTCCATTGATTGCAGATTCCTTGGATTCACCTTCTTGCGACTGCATCACCGCTCCGACCTTCTCTGACACCTGCAGCCGGCGAAACCGCTCCCGGGCGGGGTCCATTTGTCAAGCGCGCTGATTGTACCATCAAGAGAATGGAGCTCCGAGTCGCTCTTTGCTCAGAGCCGCCGCCTGTGTAAGATCGTGAGCTTCCGGCCTGAAGAAGCAGCCGGAAAGCTTCTGCAACAAAAAGCGCCGAACCTGAAAAGCCTGTAAGGAGCGGCAGAGGTGGAAAGCTCGGAGTTGCTACCCGGCGGCCGGCCTTGGATCCAGCGTCTTGTGTTGCGGCCGCAGGCTCTTCTGGCAAGCAGCTTCGCAGCTGCAATCGCAGTAGGCACTTTGCTGCTCAGCCTCCCTTTCGCGCACCACGGGAAGGTGGGACTGCTCGAGGCTCTTTTCACCGCCACGTCGGCGGTATGCGTCACCGGGCTTGTTGTGGTGGATACGGGAAAGGATTTCACCGTATTCGGTCAAACGGTGATCCTCCTTCTCATACAAGCCGGCGGGCTGGGAATCGTGACTTTCGGAGCCCTTTTCTTTCTTCTGGCCCGCCGCCGGCTTTCGCTGCGG
>CAZGYL010000227.1:0-7903 GCA_964529985.1 uncultured Planctomycetia bacterium
ACCACAGCGCCCCCTTCTCCAAGCAGTCGGGAAAGCTGTGGAACTTCCGCTGGCTCAGCTCGTAATACTTAAGCGCTTTTTGAAAATCTGAAAGCGCGCTGTAAATACTCCCGAGCCTGCTGAAGGTGAAAGCGGCTATATGATTCCACCGCCTGTCTTCCTGTGCATGCCTGTGCAGTAGGCGCAAAGCCTCTTCACCTGTGCGCCGCGCTTCCTCAAAACGACCTTCTTCCAGATAAAGCCGCGCGCGGATCAAGAGAAGCCGCACGAAAACCGCGTCCCTTCTGCGCGCGGATTTGAGCGCCTTCTCCGCTTCCTCCAGCGCTTTAAAGGCCGCGCCGCGGCGCCCGAGGTTGGTCTCCAAAACTCCGATATCCACCCTTGTCGCGGCCCAGGAATACCTATCGTTCTTTTCCAGGTAATTAGCGGCGTTCTTCACAAGAAGCTCACGCGCTTCAGCATGTGCGCCCCGCAGGGTAAGGAGTTCAGCCAGCGACCTGCGCAGAACCGGTACGAAGCGCGCCGGGATTTCCCCGCCCAGGCGCTCAAGCAGGAAGGAGAGAAGCTCTTCGGCCTGTTTACGGCCGCCGCGGCGCCTCAGAAAATTCGCGGCTTGAATACCCAAACGGTAGGCACGTTTCGTTTCGCCGCAGGCGGCGAAATGATAACAGGCCGCAGGGATCGGATTGGCTTCTTGTATTTGAGCAAGCCGCAGGTGAAGCTCGCGCTTTCGCTCCTCAGTCAGAAAAGCCGACAACTCCTCCCGCAGGCTTTCGCTGAGAAGAACCGCTCTGCGATACGATTTCTTTCCGAACGACCAAACGAATCCCCGCTCCTGCAACTCGTTTGCACAACGGTAAAAGGTTGCTGAAGGTAGATCCACACACTTCCGCCACACAGAAAGCGCAAGCGGATAGGGAGCAAGCAACACCGGTTCAAAAGTCCGCTGCAGACGCTCGGGCAGAGCCCCAAACAAACGCGAGGCGCTTCCGTCCGATTCCTCGGCAGGCACTTTCGGTCCGCCGGCCGAATCGACCCTCACAGAGGCGGCGAAAGGGTCGCCTTTCAAGCTTGCAGGCAGCTTTTCTTCGGAAGCCGGCAGCAGCACCACAAAGCAGGCCTGCGGCCAGGGGAGATCGTTTTGCGCGGCTCTTTGGCGGTGAAAACTCGATCGTGATATGTAGCGCAGGAGCTCAAGGAGCTCGGGGTCGATCGGTCCTGTGAGCTCAACAATAAAGAGCACCGGACGCTCGGGGGCGGCTCCGGTAAGTTCTCTCAAGCACCTCTCGTAAACCAGGAAGCGCTCCCGCGGATAAAGAAAAACAGCTTGATCGCTGTCAAGAGGCGATCCGGGCCGGGCAGTTGTAGAGATCCCGTTCCCGCAACTCTTTTTATTTCCCCGCAAGCGCCGCACAAGATCACCGAAAGCTTCGGTCGGGTGAGGCGATGGGAAGCCCTGTTTGCTCCCCGTGAGCAGCACGAAGTCGAACCCTCTGCACGAAGCGTAACACCGGAAGACCCGGATCAAACGCCAGGAGAGGAGTCCCCCGCCGCACCCCACGAAGTACAGCGGCAGGAACTCCTCTCCGGCGCTGCAGGCTTGCAGGTTCTCAAGCAGAAAGTCCAGTCCAAGCTCGAGAAGTTGTGTCTCAGGTCGTTCTCCGTCCTGCTTCACCACGTTCGGGATCATCTGCAATGCCGGTAGCGGCAGCCTCCGAGGGAATCCGGGGTCGTATCCAGCGTACACCTCCCGTACCAAGGAGGAAGCGCCTCGGCGCTCTGAGGCGAACGGAACAGGTAGCCTAAAAGCTCAATGCTGTCTCCGAGGTCAAGCCGGCCGTCATCGTTCACATCAGCGCTGTCTGGGCATGAAGGTTCGTTGCCGTTTGCAAAAAGGTAGATCAGGATATAGACCGCGTCGGCGATATTTATCAATCCGTCATCGTTGGCGTCGCCTCTGAGGAAATCCATGGTGAGCGGATTATCCTTGATCGCGACGAAACCCTTTTCGACTTGGGGGTAAAGAGCTGCGAAACGAGATTCTCCATAGAATGTGATCTCGTTCATAAGCCGGCCTTCGCCCACGCCCTGATTGTCCGGGCCGTTGGTGGGCACAAGAGCGATCGTCGCGCCCACGGGCGCATCTTCGGAAATACGGCCCCGTATGCGGACAAGAAGTTGGTCCTCACCAGGCGGTATGGGAATATCGTCTACAAAAGACCAGATCGCGCCGGCCACGAAATACCTCTCTCCCTCAGGAGCATAAAGATCGGCGAAGTCCGGAGGCAGATCGGTTGAATCCGGAAAAGGAGCCTGCCTGCCCAAAGTCTCGTAGGCTGTACCGGTGAAATCAAGGGCCTCACGGGAGCTGCTGACCGTGAAAAGCTCGGGGTCATAGCTTATTACAAGCTGAAACGCCTGAACCGGAACGCTGTTTGTCAGGTAAACAGGCACCGCCACCTCGTCTCCGGGCGCTCCTTCAACTGAGCCGACTCGGATAACATCGTCTGTGAACGTTCCGGGAGTTACGCTGTCATCCAGACAAAAAAGGGTGTCCGCCGTCATATCGAGTCCCGGTACCGGATAAGGCTCCGGGAATATCGTATCCATATAGATACCACTGAGAATTGCGATTACATCAGCAATGTTGAGCACCCCGTCGTCGTTCGCATCGGCCGCATCCCCGCAAGCCGGCGGGGGAGCTCCGGTAAAAAGGTAGCGGCGCAAAAACAGCGCGTCTGCAGTTGAGACACGGCCGTCCATATTTGCATCGCCTCTGAGGAAAGTCCCCCGAAGCGTGGGATTCTCAGCATATGTGGTCAGTTCCGGCGTTTCGAAATCAACCCCTACAGCGTGGATCCTGTACTCCAGGTAAGGCTTCTCCCACGAGGGCGAATCGTGAACGAACGAAAGGGTATCACCCGGAAGCGTCGCGAGCATTTCGTCCCCGCAGAAAAGGAAGATGCCTATGTAGTCCCCCCGGTTGATCCAGCTCAACAGAACCTCGCTCCCATCTGAGTTCGCAAAGGCGGTGAACTTATCCGGCGCCTTCCGGCTGCTGTAATCGAGAACGCAGAACCTCCGCGCCACTACATTTCCCCCCCGTACGCTCGAGACGGCGTACCACAGGTTGTACTTTACAGAAGGAGGCTGATCGGTGTACGAGTCGGCCTCAGGACCCAGCGCCGCAAGAATCTCACCGTTCCGCGTGATCCTGTATCCATCAACGCCTGCGACCGGTTCCCAACTGAGCCTGAAAAGACCGGGCTCACTGAAAGCACAGGTCAGGTTCCGGACGCCGTCTTCTCCGAATTCTCCGAATTCGCCTGCGCCTGCTTCTGAAAACAAAACCGCCGTCCGCTTGCTCTTATCTACGCCGGATATGCCGCGAACGTAATAAACCACCGGCTCTCCCGGCGGTTCAGGATCCGTGTAGGTGGTTTCCGTTCCAGCGATTCTTGCAAGAAGAAGTCCGTTGCGGAAGATCTCAACGGCGGAGTAGGCAACCGGGTTCCGCCAGCTCAGAACCACTCCGCTTTCGGTATCCAACGTCGCATCTTGGGGCGCCGGCAACGTCCAGACGGCACCGACGGCATTTGCAGGTTGCGAAGCCTTGCCTGCTTTTTCTCCACGAACGGAATAAAGGTGCTTCCCCGAAGGAGCCATGTCGCTGTAGCTCTGAGCTGTGCCTGGGAGTTCGGCAAGGCGCACGCCGTCACGTTCTATGACAATCGAATCATAAGCCTGAGGATTAGTCCATGAGAGCCTTATCTCACCGCCTGTCGATTCCGCTTGCAGTCCGGCCGGAGCTTTCGGAAGCGAAGTTCCGAAGCTGAGCACACAACCGGCTGTAGCCGGGAAAACCGTAGGCTTAAGAGGATCGAGAACGACCTCAGCGTTTCCGTAATCGTCAAGAAACTCTAGCTGCACCGGATCCGAAAGTCCTTCGGCAGGTTCAAAAGAAATGGTTGCAAGTACCGCCTCCCCGCTCACCTCCGGCCCGGGGTTCCCCATGAAGCCGTAATACTCTGCGACTTCCAAGATACCGGCCCGGTCGACCTCGGCAACGCGAAAGTCGCTATCAGGGGAATCGAACACGCAATCCTTGAAAGACAGTTTGTCGGCCGGGAACTTCACGACAAACCGCCAAGCAGAGACGAATCCCCGGACTCCGGAAAGGCAAAGTTGAACAGCGGTCTTTCCTCCCTCTGCTTCTGTCTCCCGAAGGAAGGCCAAGGCTGTGCTTTCGAGTTCGGGGGACCGTACGAGACTGAGGAGACATGTCAGCTCACCTTCCGGAGGCACCAAGTCAGCGGGCGGAATTTGATTGTCCTCACAGACGTAAGCAAGGATGGTTATAAGGTCCGCTATGTTGAGACTGCCGTCAACATTAGCATCGGCTGCAGCCTGGCACTTGTTCGGAAAAACCCTCGACTTAAAAAGGTTGTAGCCGAGGTAGGCGGCGTCGGCCATTGAGACGATTCCATCGCCGTTCGCATCGCCTCGCACAAACGGAGCCGCCTGCGGTGTATAAGCCGCTTTTGCGACCGGTGCGAATAAGACAAGAAACCCAAACAAGACGGAAATAACCGTTCCAGCTCTTCGTCCGCAAGTCATGACCACACCTCCTTCAAGCTCATGGTCCGACTGTTACGCCTGTGATGCAACAAACAAGAAAGCTTTCTCGACCACGGCGCGCTATCGTGCAAATCCCATACCACGAGCTTGAAGTACAAGAGAGATCTAACCTAACTTGTTGTTTTTCAGAAGGTTACGTACCCTCCGATTCTTCACCATGAATCGCCCTGCCACGCGATCTGAACACAACGTAAAGCGGTTTTAGCAGCCTGCGGGCCCTCAAGGGCACAGCATCCTTGCGCTTTTCAACCGGGCCCCGGCGATCCGCGATCTCAGGTTCGAAAGAGAGGAAGCGTCTGGAAGCGACCTCGTACAGCCGGCTTTTCAGGTAAGCCGAACCAATCCCGGAGCACCGTCGCATAAAGGGAACGGAAATCAATGTGATGTTTGGGACCGCCGTTCTCAAGTTCCCTGAGCTCGGGCACCTTTCCTATTATGCCGCCGCGCAGCGCACCTCCAGCAAGAAAAACCGGCGCAGCGGAACCATGCCCGGTTCCATGCCTTCCGTTTTCGGCGACGGTTCTTCCGAACTCGGAGAAGGTCATAAGAACCACGCGCTTGATCGTACCGTCCTGCTGCAAATCCCGCACGAATGCGGCGACACTGCAGGCTAATTGCCTGAGCAAAGCACCGTGATTGCACGCTTGATTAGCGTGCGTATCAAAGCCGCCCGGCGGAGGACCTCCCAGATCGGTCATAACTACGCGCAGGCCGATCCGCGCTCGAATAAGCCGCGCTACATCGCGTAGCCTCTCGGCCAAAGAGAACGGTGGATATTGGACTTTAGAGGCGACCGCCCTTTCAATCCTATTGCTCAATTCAAGGCCTGTAACCAACCTCTTTGCATACCGCTTCTCCAAGGCATGATAAGTCCGGCCATCAGAAGTTACACAACTCAGCAAGAGCTGGGTCGGTTTCCCCTTCGGAAGGAGAAGCTCCTCGGGACGTCCGATCCCGGGCACAAAGACCCTTCTACCGCGCAATGCAAGAGGCACGGGAAGCGAGCCTACGTAGAGAGCTGCGATGCGCTCCGAAGCCCGGGACTCAACCCCGCTTAAGACTCTGCCGATCCAGCCGGTGCGGCACCACCTAACGTGAGGTCGCGCCGTTTGCCAGTCCTGCATAGCCTCCTGGTGCCCGCCCGAGGGCTTTGGATAACCGACACCTTGCACAACTGCAAGAAAACCCTCTTTAAAAAGGGGGACCAGCGGTTTGAGTTCAGGGTGAAATCCCAAGCCGTCAGCGATCGGAACAACTTCCCTCCGCGAAAGTGCTAAAGTCGGACGGCTGCGGTGATAAATATCATTGTCAAAAGGAATGACCGTGTTAAGCCCATCGTTACCCCCCGTAAGCTGCAGCAAAACAAGCACCCGCTCTTCCTTATCCTCACCGGAAGGCCAGCGGCCGAACGTCACCTTCGGGATCAAGAGCGAGGCGACACAGCCTGCTTTAAGAAACGACCTCCGCCCAAGCCGATAAGATCCGTGCGACCCGGCCATGGTGTTCCTCCCTCTCAACAACCTCTACGCAACAAGAGCCGGAGGCGCTGAAACAACAGCCGCAACGACCGCCCTGAGAGCAGAGCCCGGACGCCCGCTTTCAGCTTCAAGCGCTTCCCGGAAGCACTGGAGGGTCCGGCCGTCCCTCTCACCCCGCCAGAAAAGATCACAGAAAAACTTTATCGTGTTTTGCGGGCCCTTGATTCGGTGCTTTCTGCAAAGCTCAAGAGGATCAAGCCTTCCCCCGTACCTGTCGCTTTTGAAAAACAGAGCTTCTGCCAAACGCACCCGAAGCATGAGCTCACAAGTCGATCCCCACCTCTGCCCGCCTTCCCAGCCTCCCTCACCGGGAGGCTCGAAGAGGCCGTAACCCAACGCGGAAAGGTCTTCTGCAAGCGGAGCCGTCGGCACAACAGTCTCAAAAGCCCTTGCAATACCCACAGCCCAAACAGCAGGATTTTTCTTTACGGAGGATTGAACCTGCGGCGAGAAGAAGAGCCTTGAACCTGTGATCTTCCGCAGAAGCGCGGCGATGTCCCGCTTTTGGGCGAATTCCTCAACAAGAGGCTCAAGAAGCTCATCCGGCCATCGGTACTCCTCCGAAACAAAGGCACGGCACAACCTGCGCACTATGAACCTCGCAGTAGCTTTGGAGCGCGAAAGCACCGCAGCAAGATCCTCCACCCCTTTCACGCCGCCTGTGCCCAGTACGGTTTTCAGGGAACCGTCATGCTCGCGTTCCCGGAAACGGAGTCTGCCGCCGCGCACAACAAATCCGGTCACGGCACGCGCGACTGCATGTGCATCCACTGGACCGTACGCACCGGGTCCCACTGTATGGCAACCAAGGAGTATTTCCCCGAAGTGGAGGTTCGGATTCGACTTCCTGTTATCTGAAGCTCCAAAGGAGAGGTAATAAGCCGGATCCTTAAGCACGCAGCCGAGAAGATCATCAAACCTCCCCAGTGCGTGTTTCCTCACAGTGCGCACGTGTTGCGCCAGAAGCCTCGCGTTCTTAACGGCTGCTGCAGCAACACCGAAATGCTCGCACCAAAAGAGCGTCATGCGCTCAAGTAAAGGAGTCGGAGTCTCGATCATCCTCCTCAGCCACCATGCGGAAAGCTCAGCGGTTGAATCGCTTTCGAGGCCTGAGTCTTCAAAAGCATCGAACCTGCCGTTGAATCCCTCCGCCCTGCCGCAAGCTTCAAAAAGCGAATCCAAGGTCATTGCAGGACCTTCCTGAAGAGCCGCTCTGAGCTGGGAGTGCGTATAGCCTAAGCCCAAGCGGCCGAGAAGCCTGCCGGCGGCTTCAACGGTCCAGGCGGAGGACGACCTGGGCTCGAATGGAGACCAAAGGTCCGCCGCCTGTGCCTCTGAAGCAGGCGAGTTCTGCGCATGCAATTTCCGGGCCATGACTTCCCTCTGATCTCTCCGCTCAGTTAAAAGAAACCTCCACGGTCAGACAGGGCTTTCCACCTTGCGCTCCGAACTTGAGGCTTGCTTCGCTCAGGAAGCTCAAAGCGGAGAAGAGAAGCTCTATTCGTGCCGTCGCTTCCTCCAACGTGGTTCCTTCCTCGAGCATATTGCTCCGAATGAGATTGTCTTTGTTCTGCTTGAGAATCGAAAGCAGAGAGCTCCCGTTGATGTCGAGCAGCGATTGCAAACCCGGCTCTTCTTTAACACCATTCCTCTTGCCTCTCGAAAGCGCCGCAATGAGATCTTTGGTCAGATTGACTTCAGATCCCAAAATCAGGTACTTTCCGGCG
>CAZGYL010000228.1:0-7861 GCA_964529985.1 uncultured Planctomycetia bacterium
CTGTCTTGACCACAAACGAGAACAAGATTCTACGAATCATGCACGCCTATATAAACCGCACTTGGCAACTTCCTGCATGATGATCGGGCTTTCGGAAGCAGTCAAGGCGCGGGAAGGAAGCGGTGGTTTCACCAAACAAGCGGAAGGAACGCTTACGTACCTTCGTCTCACACACCGGAAGCGAAGACAGAAGGTTTCCAGAAGATTTGTCAGCTGTCTCCGGCCTGCGGGGGCCCGGGCTCAGCAGGCACCAGAGGCCCGTTTATAAGCTCGTAGATCTGCACGAAACGCTCAAGTGAACGTTCCCCTTCGATCTGTTCCTGGTGATTGAGCTCGGGGTAATCTTCAGGCCAAAAACAGTAGAGCCTGCGGTAGCCGGGCCGCTCCGAAGGCTCTGAATATGAAACTCTGAGGCCTTCGAGCAGGGGCGGGCCCTGGTCCTGCGGATATTCGATAAACGCACCCGCTTCCCTCAGGCGTTCGATCTGCGGCCGGATTCCTTTTCTAAACCGCTCAATAGGGGAAATCTTTCGAAAATATCGATACTCGGAAACCAACTTCGCAAGGGCGAGGCGCTCAGCGGAGCTCAGAGCTCTTCCGTTCGGGTTCCAAAGCCGGTTCTCCAGAAGAGAATCAAGATCACCCTGAAGGAGCGCGCCGTCTGTAAGCTCAAGAGGCATGGCCTTACGCTTGGCCCGAAGCAGTTGTAGTTCATCTTCGGTCATGACGGGAATCTGAAGCGGATCAGGCCTTCCGAGCCCGCCTACCAGCGCAACCTGCGCAAAGGCTTCATTAGGAT
Source organism: uncultured Planctomycetia bacterium (assembly GCA_964529985.1). Taxonomy (GTDB): domain Bacteria; phylum Planctomycetota; class UBA8108; order UBA8890; family UBA8898; genus CAZGYL01. The sequence goes on from CAZGYL010000228.1 coordinate 800, forward strand.
CGAAGGGGTCTTCCTGCGCGGCCGACACGCCGTCTTTCTTTTTCCCAGCTTTTTCTTTGAGGCTTTTTCTCTGCACTGAAAAAAGAAGCCGTTCAAGCCGATCGCACCTGTCTTCAAGGCGGGCCCTTTCGGCCGCCAGCCTGTCGCAGGCTGCCCGGACAGCCGCCATATCTACTCCGGGGGGACGCTTTGCTCCTGCAAGGCGCTCAAGCGACCTGAGGAGCAAAGCATTGGCCCCGAGCAACAAGATATTAAGCACGAGAAGCACCGCAACGATAAGGCTCAAACGCACGTCTTTCACCTCGAAAACTAAAGCCGCTTCCGGTCCGCCGGGCGTTTCTTAAGAAGCGCCTGCCGGAGATCTCTTTTACCTCCAGGCACGCTTGTTACCTGCAAGCACGCTTGTTCGTTGTTATGTATGCGTCATGTATCCCCCAGCAGTCGTACCTCACCTGGCCGTCCTCATCGACCGGGAATCCCCAAGCGCTCGTTTGGAAATTGCCTTCGCTTGCACCGCGTTCAAGCTTTCCGTAGTTGTTAAGCGTTACGATACCCGGCCCGGTCACCGTCGTGTAGGCCGGAACGACCGTCCCCTCTGCGACACCGGGACTGTTTGCAGGCGTAAAAGCAGCCCCCATTGTCCAGTCATGTCCCTGCCAGCCGACTTCCACAAGGAGCTCGTACCGGAATTTTCCCGTACGGCGCTTTGCAACAACGCAATCCGCCTTGGAAGGTTCAAAGGAAATCCACTGCCCTGCACGCGAGATTTGATCGAACTCAACGAGCACGAAAGCGAAGATCATGCAAGTCCCGACAGCAAGAAGAAAAAAATTTCTCCACCGCATCACCGACCTCCTTTCGACTCAATCCGGACACCGTAAACGACCATGAACATTAAACCGGAAACAAGCCAACCCCTCGCTTACGTGCGCAACGGATCGTCACCCAACCTTCGGGCATGCGCGGGTGGGAATCTCACCGGTGAAACCCGAGTCTGCTTAAAAAGATGTTATGCTAACAGAATCCGGGGATCAAGAATTTTCCGGGGGCGCCCGCTGCTTCCTAAGTTTATAACCTTATAAACAATAGTGGCACAACGTGTGCCCGAACACCGGCCCGTGCGGGTTATTCCTCCCAATCGTCCGTTCTAAATTCTCCTCCCCGAGGGATTCCGGAACAGGCGGCGGCAAAGCGGCACCTTCTTGCAGGGGCTTGTGTTCCTGGGTACTCGACCATGAACCCAAGTTAACAGTATTGTGCCGCGCGGGTGCCTGTTTGGCAAGAAACGCTCCTAAAAATCAAGGCCGGAGTCGGCGAAACCTCCGGGTGTCCGATCCCCGACCGCCGGGCCGGAGCAACGCCGCTGCTTTTCCACTTGGTTCACCTTTGTGGGGGATCCGAAGTTTGGTTTCATAAGCCGACGGGTAGTCTGCAACCAGGAGGCGCTTGCACCCGGGGAGCTTCGGGAAGTTCAGACGTCTGAACTGATCAAGCCCTCCGGCCCGCGTACACCCTCGGCCGTTTTTCATATAGCGGCCGAAGAGCAGATCGCTATAAGAATGAGAAGACGCCGGAATCGCCTCACTTGGCAGCGACAGACGTACGGGAGTTATTACTTGCCGTTCCGCCCCTCCTCATCGTGAGGAACAGAAATGGACAACCCCATTCTATTGGCAAAAGCCGCAGTCTCAAGCACATAGACGACTTCGCGCACTCTCAGGTAGTGGAGAAATTTCTCGATCTTGAATCGAATGACAAATGCAAGAAAAAAGATAACGACGACGAATACAGCGGTTCCGGTGAAGCTCCTTGTGAACGAGGAGCGTGAGCTGCAGAAAAAAGGAAGAGCCAAGAGTACGGCACTCACTCCCGAGGCGATCATCACCCAATTTGAAGCGTACCAAAGAGAGGTAGCCATGCGTACATGCGCCTCGTTCCGAACGATCTCCTTACACCATTCAGGTAAAAGTGACTGCAGTTGGATCTTAAGGACGTTGATGAACATCTTGGTACGCTTGTTTAGGTCCTTACCTTTATCCGGATCCCAAGGAATAAATGCGGCCAGGTGATCCAACCCGCGGCTTTGCAAGTAACGCCTCATATACTTATACGGAAATTGCACGTCTATAGGCCTCAGGCCGAGAGATGTTTTTGAGGGCTTCACTGCAAGCTTCTCGCGCTCTTCAGAGGACATCTTCCCCCAGATGCGCCTTGCGCTCTTGAAATCAGGAAGGTTGGGATCCTGCCTGTAGAAAACCGAGCCCACCACGTAGCCTAAGACCAGAGCTATCAAAACGGTTCCATAAGGCCCCAGCCAGGTTTCCGGCATCAGGCGGCGTGATTCATGCACGCCCGGCCGACAGGTCTCCGGAGACACCTGCCTACAAAAAACGACAGCCGATGCGAACAAAACCCCTCCTCCAAGCACAATAGCGAAAAGCCCGGGAATCAGGCTCCCCAGAAGGTCGATGTAAAGATCAGTAAGTACCGATACATAACCGGCGTTCCTCCTGAGAGTCCGTAGAGGCTCCGTTGCTTCCATTGGTCTGAGCTCCTTAGCTGCTTTTCATCCGGCCTTTTCTACAGCTCCTCCGGATAAGTATGGCATTTGTCACAATTTTCTCGCAGCCGGATCGGCCCGGTCCTTCCGCATGTTGAAGACCTGCAGGGCCGCAGCTACCATGAACCGCACCTGTGGATACGTCTCAGGAAGCGGAGGAAACATGAGAAGAGGCTTTCCGGCAATCTACGCGCTTCTCTTGTCTCGCGTCCTGCAAGCCTGGTGCACCTCAGGTGCCGCAAGGCCGCCCGAACGTTTCATAGTGCTCTCAGAGTTTCAAGTCTGGGCTGATGCCGCAAGCCCGGCTGTTTCAAGAAACTCAACGAGCTCTACATAAAGTACGGCAGAAGCCATGTTTTCCAGCTTTACCCCCGCTACGAATACTTCGTGTGGGAATTACCACGCATGAGACATTGGATCCGTGAGGCGGCGGGGCTCGGAGCCTTCAACGTCTTTTGCATAGGCGACGACACCCGTACCGCTCAGGGGCATATCTTTGAAGGCCGGGGCATAAACCCGAAGCTTTCGGATTTCTTTTTCCGCACCGTTTCTTACGCTCATAAGCGCGGATTCGTGGCGGCGGTCGAGCCTGTGGGACTGCCTCCAAAGAGGGACGAGGAGCATTTCAAGCGCTGGCTTCAAACGTGGATCGGCCCCGGGGTACCTGTTGAATCTCAGGTGGACATAATCAAATTGAGCCTCGAATGGTTCGGGGCGTATTCCTACAATCCCGATATTGCGACTGAAGTGGCCTCTTTTCTGCAGGCATGCAGGAAAATCAACCCACACGTTTTAATCTACATTGATTCGATAGGAGGTGTTTGGCGCCGGCCTCAACCTTTTCACCGCTGGCTTCTGAGCCGCTTTCCGGGGACAATAATCAGCCATTACCTGAATACCGAGCAGGTGGAAGCCTTCGGCGCGCAAGGGGCGCGTAATGTAACGGTACAGATCAATCCCAGCGAGTCGGCCGAAACAGGCGGGCAGTTTTTCATTTACCACGACAAAACCGTGCATTTCCTCAAGGAGGTCGTTAAGAAGCGCGTGCGTTACCTCTCGCTTGCAGGGGTGAATTTCGGTTACAGCCGCTACAACTACGATCTCTTCCTCGAGGTAATACGGCCGCACCTCAAGCTCGCCCGCGATCTGCAGGAACTTACCGCTGCGATCGTACCCGACCGGATCGCAAAGCCTGCCACCGAGCAGGAAGTAAGAGCTTGGCTCCTCGGTAAACAAAAAGAGAAGCGTCTTGCAGATCCGCCCGTTCCGCTTAATCCCGCAGGCAGGCCGCTTTGCACAGGTTCGGCTTCGCTCGGGTGCCGGGTCCGGCCTCTTGCAGCGCTCGCAGACGGTAAGATCGGGCCGCGCTTCAGCGGTGCGTACACCGATCCTTGCCGAAAGGTACCTGTGGAGGCTGTCTTTACGATGGATTTCGGCCGCCCCCGGACACTGAGCAGGGTAAGGGTCGTGCCCTGCCTGCACCCTTCGGAAAAAGCGTACCTGGCGACCGAATTCAAGGTTCAACTCAGAGAAAAAGGCTGCTGGCGCACGATCCCCGGCGGCGGAGTAAAAGGGAACACGAAACCTGAACTTCTCTTTAAGTTCCCGCAAACCGAAGCTGATCCCGTGCGCTTGGTGATTCTGTCTGAGACCGATGACGGCAAGGGCAACTATCGGGTATGCTGCCAGGAACTTGCAGCCCAGTAGCGCCGTAGGTCTTGCCGGTGGGAATCCCGGAAACCGGAAAGTTTTTCTGCATGAGGCGGTAGCAGGCAATGAGCCCTTCGATAAGACTCGGCATAAGCGCTTGTCTTTTGGGAGAGAAAGTCCGTTACGACGGCCGTGCCAAGACGGATCTCTTTCTGAAGGAGAACCTCGGGCGCTACGTGCGTTACATTCCAATCTGCCCTGAGGCTGAAAGCGGTCTCGGAGTGCCCCGCGAGCCCATGCAACTTCACTCCACCGCAAGAGGCGTGCTGATCGTTACGGTGGAAACCGGCCGCAACTGCACCCCGGTGTTGCTCGACTGGGCGCGCAGGCGCCTTAAGACTCTCCGGACTCAAAGCCTCGATGGATTCATTCTCAAAGGGCGTTCACCTTCTTGCGGACCTGCAAAAGTGCCGCTTTATACCCTAAGCGGCGCTCGGTGCGGAAACACCTCCGGGCTTTTTGCAGCTCTCCTGGAGAAACGATTCCCGCTTCTTCCTCTTGAGGAGGCGGAAAAACTGCATGACCCTTCGGCCAGAGGCAATTTCTTCGACCGCGTCTTTACATTGCGCAGGTGGAGGGATCTTCTCAAGCGCGGGAAAACCGCAAAGGCCCTTGAGCTTTTCCACAAACGCCATGAACTTCTTCTTAAGTCACACAGTAGGAGCGGCTTTGAGCGCCTGGAGAAGCTCACCAGCAAAAGCGCTTCGACACCGAAGGCCTACAGCCGCTATGAAAAGATTCTCCTTGAGGTGCTGAAGCGCCCTGCAACGCGGTCCAAACATGCGGGGGTGATGAGGGAAGCTTATAAGGTGCTTGCAGAAGATTTGCCCGCACAGGCAAGAAAGCACCTCACTTCAACGATCGGAAACTACCGCGCCGCCCGCCTGCCCCTTATTGTGCCGCTTACCCTCCTCCGCCATTACGCCCGAATACAAGGCCGCAGCGGGCTTTTATCCCAATGGTACTTGAACCCCGGCCCCGTAGAGCTTACGTTGCGCACTACGTAGAGCTTGCCTTGCGCGCGAGGTCAAAGCATTCGAATAGCGCGCTTCAAGGTTTTCCCGTCACCCACAGGGGCTGTGAAGCGGTAGAGGATTCTCCGCTCAAAGGCTCCGTTGGAGCGGTTTGAGCGGTTACCCAGAAGAACCAAATACCGGTCACCCCCGTTTTTCTCATTCCACTTTTCGAACGTGTCAAAAAGGCGATCGGAACGGCGCGTCGCCCGGTCAAAAGGAAGCACAGCGAAAGGGGAAGCCTCGTTAAGGATGTCTTTCAAGAAACGCTCGCACTCTTCGTAGTGTTCCTCGAAGTAATCTATCGCGGAATCCTCTCCCAAAGGCCAATGAGCCGCGCTGTGATTTCCAACGGACCAACCCGCCCGGTGGAGCTCCGCCAAGCCTTCGGGGCTCTCGAAAAGCTGCAAGCCCGCTTGAAGAGCCTCTCCGTTCCCCACAGCCCTGAAGACCTCTTCCAAAACATCAAGAAGCGCCGGAGAAAAGTGATCGAGCATAAAATCCTTAACGGACCTGTGGCCCTTGTAGCCGAAGGCCCGCAGGCGCGATCTGAGCCTGGGAATGCCTCCTGTAAATCTCAGGTAGGAAAGCTTAAACCGCCAGTAGAGCTCCCGCTTTTGCGAGAACCTGCTGCAGACGGAAACACAAGCTCTTATACCCATGGACTGAAGAATCGGAAAAGCGTACCTGCGGACCCCTGTAAGCCCATCGTCGAACCACAAAGTGAAAAGCCTCCCCCTACCGCCTTCACGCAAGCGCTCTATACCCTCCTGTACACCGACTATTTCCCCCAAGCGCTGTAAGACCTGCAGGTGATCCCGAAAAACATCCGGCGGGCATGTCATGCCGCCGATGCCCCGCGTAAACGGAGAATCCTCCCAACTCACGTTGTGGTATACAAGGATCGTCCAGCGCATCTATCGCTTGTCAAAACGAAGCCAATCGCCTCAGTTCATACGCAAGCCAGCCGCGTCTTAAATCCCGTTTGACCGCCGCAAAGACCTCGCCCGTACACTCCGCTGCGATAAAACTCCCTCCGGCCCGCGGCACCTGATCGTAAACCTCCAGAACGCCGTCTCGAAGCGCCTCCTGCATAACCTCAATGAGGAGTTCGGTCCCAAGAGCAACAGCGCGCACAAAACACTCACCGACCGTTTCGTTTCCGGTAAGTGCAACCCACCCGTAGCGCACGACCGGACCTGCGTCCACACTCGGTGTTAAGAGGTGTACGGTTGTTGCAACGCGCGCCAAATCCCGGTGGTAAAGAGCCCAAGTGATCGTGTGGCTTCCGCGGAAAGTCGGAGCCCAACCGGCGTGCTGATTCAAAGCGGCGCCTCGTGCGCATTCGATAAGTTCGGGCGGATAAAGCGGACCGCCGCAAGCTGCAAGGAAGTAAGGCTTAAGCCGCCTTACTTCCTGTATGAACTCCGGGGTAAGAGGAGCCTGGATTTCGCGTACCTGGAGTTCGACGGTTTTGCGAAGTCCTTCAATTTCGCCAGAAAAGAGTTTTCGCTCGGCACGCACCACTTCCCTGTGAAATGCAAAAAGGTGGCGCACGCTCCGCAGCGCGGAAAGCAGAATCCCCCGCGCCGCAAGCCCTCTTTGCAAAGTACGCAGGAGCCCGTATTCCTTCCGGTAGCGGCTCAGGCCGCCGTTCGGACCGAAAAGCCTGTCGGCCGCCGCAAATCGACCGAGCCTTTCGCTCTTTCGAACGGCGCTCAAGCGGTACCAAACGCAGTGCGCGCCGGGAAAGCTTTGAGCAATGCGCCGCGCTAAACG
>CAZGYL010000229.1:0-7830 GCA_964529985.1 uncultured Planctomycetia bacterium
GTCATGGAGGGCACCTCGCTGGGGCGGAGGGCATGAACTCCACTAAATTGGTAGCGTTAATGCGGTTTCAGACCGCAACTTTACGCTTGTGTCGAGTCAATGTCAAGACGCAACAGGACGTCTGCGGGAATGAGGTGCAAGTTGACTCTGTTACTTGGGTTAGGCTATAATCCGATTTACCTAAGTACTTGAGGTTATCCTTCGGTTCATCGATCCGCCGGTCTGAGGAGGCAACAATGAAAAGCGGCAAGATCACGCGTCGGCGTTTCGTCCAGGGAAGCGCGGTTGCAGCAGCGGGCTTGGCTGCGGGAGCGTCCACCTTCACCGGGGCTCAAGTTGATACGGCGAAGATCCTGAACTACAACCCAGACATGGAGTACCGGCGTCTGGGTAAGACCGGGGTTTGGGTTTCGGCGGTTTGCCTCGGCGGCCACTGGAAGCGTGTAAACGTCATGCACCAGGATTTTGACAAGAACAGATACGAAGTGGTGAGCCGGTGTATCGACGTAGGGATCAATTACATAGATGCCTGTTGCCGCGCTGAAGTTTTGGCTTACTGCCGCGCGCTTAAAGGACGGCGGGAGAAGATGTACGTGGCTCTTTCGTATTGTTCCAAAGAGCCTCGTAATCCCGAGTACCGTACAGCACGCAAACTCCTGCAGAGTTTGGATGAGCTTCTCCGGGAATCGAAACAGGACTATACGGATCTGTGGAGGATAACCTGTTTTGAGCCGGGCGGGCGGCATACCTTCAACACGGCCTGCGAAATCGTAGCAGCCCTGGAAAAGGCCAAGAAGCAGGGGAAAGCCCGCATGATCGGAATCTCTTCGCACGATCGTAGGTGGCTCAAAATGATGATCGAGCAGTTCCCTCAGATCGAGGTGATACTCTTCCCGTACACGGCGCGCAGCAAGAGGCTTCCGAAGGACAGCCTTTTTGACGCAGTAGAGAAGTGTGATGTAGGTGTCTTCGGTATCAAGCCCTTCGCAAGTAATTCGCTTTTCAGGGGCAACAGTGCACCGGACAGCCCCTACAGGGAGGAAGATGATCGGAGAGCCCGACTGGCGATCCGCTACATTCTCCTTAACCCGGCTATTACCGCGCCGATCCCTGGTCTCATAAGCAGGGAACAGGTGGACAACGTCGCTCTTGCGGTTCGTGAAAGGCGCCAGCTGGATCTGCAGGAAAAAGCGGATCTGCAAAGAGCCACAGAAGAAATGTGGGCTAAACTGCCGCGTGAATACCAGTGGTTGAAGGACTGGGAATGGGTATAGTGCTAGGCACCTCGGACGATAAGTGCCGTCTCTCACCGAGTGCCCTCACTTCTCGATGGGCGCCTCCGGGTAGTGTGCTTGCGGCGGCACTGGTTTTGACAGCTTTGTGGTCCTGTTCGGGAAGTCCGTCTGAAAAGAGTTTCGAAGCGAAAAAGCCGCTTACTCTCGAGGACGGCGCTTTGCTTTTCGGCGACTTGCCGGACGCCGGCGGCATAGCGTCGGGTGAGGGGGCGGACAACAGCCGGTGCCTCGTCTGCCACATGAACTTCGAGGTTGAGGAGCTTGCGCAAGTTCACGCGGAGGCCGGGATCGGCTGCGAGGATTGCCACGGATCCTCTGATGCCCACTGCAGCGACGAAGATAATGTGACCCCTCCGGATAAGATTTACGGCCCTGCGGACGTGAATCCTTCGTGCAGGGAGTGCCACAAGGACCTGGCGGGGAGTCCGCCTTCAGCAAAAGCGCACAAGAAAATCCTTGCCGGAGGAAGCTCAACGCGCTGTACCGACTGTCACGGTAAGCACCGCCTTCCGGTGCGGACCAGGCGCTGGGATCCTAAGACGGGAAAGCTCATTAAGGACGATAAGGTACGGATGATCCGGGCCCGCTGATTCCCGTACATCATTTTTTTCCTTTTGCTTCTTCCGCCTTCAGCCAGATATTCAGCGTGCCGTTCGGGAGCACTTGTCGGTAACGCAGCAGTCGCCCGTCGGGCCCGATCCATACCGTTCCGTTGAAGAGACCCTCTGCTTGGAATTTCAGCCTGAAGGCCTTGGTGCCCCGGATTTCTTCGGTGCCGTCCGGGGTAAAGCTGATCCGGACGAAGCGCAATATATCGGGCACTATGACTGTTATCGTGCTTGGCTCGGTCCGCTTCAGGGTCGAGCAGAATACGGCCCAATGCTGAATCGCCTGGTGGCCGTAAAGCCAGTACCGAACCTTTGGCGCGGGCAGTTTTTCCACAGGGCTTTTTGAGGAGGTGCCCAAGCGGATCCGGATCGTTTTCGGGCCGAAAGCCGCATTCACCCCGGCGGCTCCGGTGCGCCTGCCGGCGGTTGTGCCGGCAAAGCGGCTTACGTATAGGACCGGCTTCAGATCAGGGTCGAAGAGCGTGAAAAAACGGCCCCGCAGGGCTGATCCTTTGGTGCGGAAGTTCAGGTCGCCTTTTGAGATTATCGCCTGCTTGCGGCGATCCCACTGAAGCGTAAAGGTGGTGGTTCCGTTGGGCTCAGGGCCTGGAGGCTCTGAAGCCGTGGTCATGTACCACTGGTACACATGAGGCACTTCGGGGGCCCATGGGAGCGGCCACTTCGGTGCCTTCCCGGCCGGCGGGGCCGAGTCTGCCGCCAGGAATAGGACTAATACGGCCGGTAGGGTCATAGTTCTGGAACAAGTGTGACAATCCTTCCACACAGTGTAACACAAATGCAGGAGGTTTTGTTGCAACTTTTTGACCCGGCGGCGTCTATATGTATAGAATGAGCCCAGGGAACAAGTTACGTGTGCAGCCTGAGCGCAGTGAAAAGAAGGCGTGCCGGGGCTGGCTGCCGAGACGGCATGCGGCAGCCGATCCGGTGTGGTATAATAGGCACGGTTTTTGCAGCAGCAAGTAGCGGATACGCCCCGGCGCGGAGCTGCCGGAGGCCTTCTGGGCCCGGCGGCGTCCGGCGGCAGAAAGGATAGAAAAAGGAGGAGGGCCGGTGCGGCGGCTTGATCGGATTGAAAAAGAGGTCGGCTACTGCGAGGTGAAGCTTGAGAAGGAGCGGCGCCTGCGGTGCCAGAAGCTCTATCTCCAGGCGGAGGTCGAAGCTTTGGACGAGGTCCTGGGGTCCTACGCACCTGCTGCTGTGGAGTCCCAGCTCAAGTACAACCGTCTGGCGGGAGTCGCCATGTCCGAGGTTCCGCGCATTCTGCGGCAGGGAACAAAAGAGGAGCGGCAGGCGGTGCGCCGCGACTTTCTTTCGTTGGCCACATATGTTGCGCTGCGCGAGGAGCGGGAAGTGCTCGGAAACGAGCTTGAAGCTCTGGTTCAGCGCCTGGCGGCTTATGAGGGGTTTGCCACAAGGCGGTCAAGGCTTCTCGAGCAGCGGCGGCAGACCCTGGAGGGCCTCGGAATACGCGAGGGAGACGGCGGAAGCTCGCTTCTTGAGGAATTCCAGAAGACCGAAGCGCGTTGGAACGCCCTGAGCGAGGACTGCGCCAACCTCGAGGAGGCTGGCTCCCACGTGGAGCGGAACCTCGACTACCTCAGGTCGGCCCGTAATTTCCTCCTTGCTGCACGGGCTACCTTTGACATCGATGAGTGGCGCAGGAGCGGCTGCTTCAGCGATCTTTTCAAGCACTCAGCGGTGGGCAGGGCTTTTGAGATGGTGCAGGGCGCCGACCTCAACGCCAAACTTGCGGAAAAGGAACTGCTGTGTCTGCAGGCCCGCAAGTTCCAGCATACTTCCATTGAGCGCGTCCTTGTGCCCTTTATGCAGGCCCTTTTTGAGGATCTTTTTGTGCTCAGCAGCTTTCAGAACACCAAGGCCGTCCTTGAAGAGGCTGAGAAAGCCAACCGCAGGCACTATGAAGAGCTTGTCGCCTTCCAGAAGAAGGTGGAAGAGGAACGCGATCAGCTCGAAGCCGAGCGGGAGCAGAAATTCGCTGAAATGGGCGAAGAGGTCAAGCGCATAGCCTACCAGTAGGCCGGAAGGCCGGCCCTCCGGCGATTGTCCGCCGGGCCGACTGCAAGTATAATTTCCCGCTTTCAGCGCGCCGATTCCCTATTACGGAACAAGGCGCCTCGCAGCACAGCGCGGGCCTGATGCGATCGGTTTCCTACGGCCTGTGGTGGTATCGGCCTGCGGTACTGCCGCGAGGCGGCCTGGGGGGAAGTAATGCGGCGGTGAAACAAGGGGTCCCGCGCGAGACGTCTATTTTTTGGAGGATTGTTTATGAGCATTGATGTCAAGCAAATCGGCGGCCGGGTCGAGCGGGAGAGCGCTGTTCTCAACCGGGTGATTGAACAGGTAAGGCGGCGCATAGTCGGGCAAGAGCAGCTGATACGCCGCCTTATCACCGGACTTCTCTCCAACGGGCACATTCTGCTTGAAGGCGTTCCGGGGCTTGCCAAAAGTCTTTCGGTTTCAACTCTTGCAGGCTGCATTCAGGCTTCGTTCCAGAGGATTCAGTTCACCCCGGACCTGCTTCCCGCCGATCTTATAGGGACTCTGGTTTTCAACCCCGCAACCGGCTCTTTCAGCACCAAAAAGGGGCCGATTTTTGCGAATATAATCCTTGCAGACGAAATAAACCGGGCGCCTGCGAAAGTACAGAGCGCGCTTCTTGAAGCCATGCAGGAAAGACAGGTCACGATCGGCGAGGAGACCTACCCCCTGCCTGAGCTTTTTCTTGTGCTCGCCACCCAAAACCCGATCGAGCAGGAGGGCACGTATCCGCTGCCTGAGGCTCAGTTGGACCGCTTTCTCTTTAAGGTGAAGATCGACTATCCCGGTAAGGAAGAGGAGCGGAAGATATTGGATCTAATGGCTTCGGCGGCAGGAAAAATGCCGCCCGTTGAGCCGGTTCTGACCCCTGAGGACATCGTCAGAATCCGCGAGCTTGTCGACGACATTTACCTGGATGACAAGATCAAGGAATACATAGTTGACATCGTCTGCGCCACAAGGGATCCCAAGCGTTACAACTTGGATTTGGAAAACCTGATTGATTACGGTGCTTCGCCCAGGGCGACCTTAAGCCTCACTGTGGCTGCCAAAGCCAACGCCTGCCTGGAGGGAAGGCCTTACGTGACCCCGCAGGATGTAAAAACCGTGGCTATGGATTGCCTGCGGCACAGGGTGCTCCTCACTTACGAGGCCGAAGCCGAGGAGCTCACGCCCGAAGATGTGATCGGAAAGATCCTCGACGGCATCAAGGTGCCGTAGCGAGGTGAAGCACCATGATACCGACCGAGGTTCTCAAGAAGGTCCGCCAAATCGAAATCCGGACCAACCGGGTTGTAGACAGTCTTCTGGGCGGCGAGTACCACTCGGCCTTCAAAGGCAGGGGAATGGAGTTCGAGGAGGTCCGCGAGTACCAGGTCGGCGATGAGATACGCACGATAGATTGGAATGTCACCGCCCGAACCGGTTCCCCGTACGTCAAGGTTTACCGTGAAGAGCGGGAGCTAACGGTTTTTCTTCTCGTCGACGTCAGTCCGTCGGAGCATTTCGGCACTTCTTCGCAGCAGAAGAACGAGCTTGCCGCCGAGTTCAGCGCGCTTATAGCGTTTGCTGCGATTCGAAACAACGACAAGGTCGGGCTGATCCTATTCGGCGATACGGTGGAGCTTTACGTGCCTCCGAAGAAGGGCAGGAAGCATGTGCTGCGCGTAATCAGGCATTTACTGAGCCACCGCGCTAAATCCCGGGGCACCGACATAGCGGAAGCGCTTACGTTCTTTATGCGTGTCGCCCGGCGTCGTTGCACGGTTTTCCTAATAAGCGACTTCATCGCCACGGGCTACGAGAAAGTGCTTTCGGCTGTGAGGGCCAAGCACGACCTCATTGCGGTCAGGACGGTGGATCCCCGCGAAACGGTTTTCCCTGATGTGGGACTTGTAGCCCTTGAGGACGCCGAGACAGGGGAGCTTGTGGTGGTCGACACGAGCAGCGAGCAGGTAAGGCGCCTTTTCGCCCGGCGTTCCCATGAGGAACAGGCCCGCAGGGAGAACCTCTTTCGATCGCTTGAAGTCGATGAGCTCGTGATCACAACGGGAAAACCCTATGTAAGAGAGCTTTCCAACTTCTTCCGCCTGCGAGAGAAGAAAATGTACCGTTGAAAAACCCGAGTACCGTTTGAGATCGGAGGATCGTACCCCAAGCCGGCGTGATTCAGAGGCACTGCCATGACGACACAGAAGTTCGACTTCTCTCTGCCGGAACCGAAAAGTCATCGGCGTTTCCCGTTTCTTGCCGCAGCAACGTTCCTGGGAGTGCTTGCCTGTTTGGCCCTGCTTGTGTTTCGGAGCCGAGAACGGCCGAATGCGCCTTCAGCCGTCCGGCCCGAAACTCGGGTGCGCCTGAGCCCTGAGGATCTCAAGCGCTTGGCCCAGGACCTGGAACGCCGCACTCTTTACCGCCAGGCGGCGGAAGCATGGAGGGAGTATCTCAAAGCGGCGTGGCCCGAGCTCGAGCCCACGCAGATCCACAGAGTCCTCTACCTGCAGGCGAAAAACCTGTGCGACGCCGGCGCGTATGCGGAAGCGGCCAGGTGTCTGACAGAGGCGGAACAGTATCCGGCGGAGCGGAAAGAAAAGCGCCGGGCGACACGGCTGCTTTTGGAATGCCTTTCGGCGCTTGGAAAAGAGGAAGTTCGCACCTACGTGCTCCGGGCCAAAACCGTCCCGGGAGCCCGAGAGAAAGGAACCGCTGTGGCGCGGATCGGCGGCGAACCTGTAACGCTTGAAGACTTGCGAGGTGAGCTTGAAGAGCGGAACTTAACGCTTATGCAGGCTGCAGGCTCACTTGAGCCGGTTGAAGTCCTCAGGCGCAAGGCGCGCAGGGCTGCCGAAGAAAAATTGAATGATCCGAAGTTCCGCAAGGAATTCCTCAAGCAGTACCTGACCCGAGAGGTGCTCTATAGGGAGGCTCTGGAGCGGAGGATTCAGGAGGGCGAGGCGTTCAAGAAAGCGCTTGCCGCCTATCGGAAGGAGCTTCTTGCAAGGCTGTTGCTTCAGCAGGAAGCCGAAGCCGCCTGCAGGAGCATTACCGAGACCGACTTGAAAAACCACTACGAGGCTCACCGGGACAGGTTCGTTGAACCGGAAGGTGTTTTTTTTGCGTACCGGGCCTTTCGCACTGAGGAGGAGGCCCGCAAAGCCCTTGCAGGCGGCGATAAAGCGGAGGGTTTCACAGAAGCGCCCCAGCCGGCTGTACGGGGCGCCCCCCTGCCCGGTATCGGTGAGAGCCCGGAGGCGGTGGCCCTTCTTTTTGCCTTAAATGAGGGGGAAGTCGGCGGCAGGCCGATTTCGATCGGCGGGAGATGGTACCTCTTCAAATGTATTGGCAAGCGTCCCCGCAGGCAGAAAACCTTTGAAGAAGCCAAGAAGGAGGTTTGGGCCGATCTTGCTCGGGCGAAACGGAACGAGGCCGCCCGGAGCATAGGTGAACTGCTCTCAGCCAAGTACGAGGTCGAGATTCTCCCCCAGGAAACTTCGGGTACGGCTTCGGGTACGGAGAAGGGGTCTGCCGCCGGGGAGGCGGGGGCGTCCACTTCTGGGGGAAAGGCGCCGGAAAAGGGAGCCGAAACGCGCGGACAGTCGAAGGGCGTCTCAAAAAAGAAGGGGAGCAAGAAGTGAAGGGCGCTGCATTATGAGGCTTCGGATCAAGAGCTTTCTTCTGCTTTGCGTGTGCCTGCTTGCCTGGCCCGGCGGGTGCTCTTCGCGCAGCGGGCATGAGCCCTCGCAGGCCCGGGAGAAGCCTCAGCGCCTCGAGAGGGAATTCTCAGGCGGTCCTGTAACGCTTCTGGTGCGTGTTGATAAGGCGGCGCCCACCCTTGCCGATCAGATAAC
>CAZGYL010000230.1:0-7830 GCA_964529985.1 uncultured Planctomycetia bacterium
CAAAAGAACAACTTGCTGCGGCTTATGAAGCCTGAAATCAGTACCGATTTCAGTAACTGTGGGAAAATCCAAGGGTTGGCTTCGATACCGTAGACCACCCCTTCCGGTCCTACGTAATAACCGGCGAGCAAAACGAAGTAGCCGTAATTCGAGCCCACATTCACGTAAACCTGCCCTTCCTTCAGCACGGACCGAAGAAGTATATCGTTCCAAGGTTCCCACCACCCTGTCTTGAGAATCGTGGGAACCAGATCCAGGTTCCGCACGTCCACCACCATCTGGGCGTCGAAGTGCAATTCCACCAAAAGACGGTGGTCTCCCAGGTACCAAACACGCCGCTCTTTCCGGGAGTCATCCTCGCTTTCTATGAAGTCGATGACACCCTCAGTCTTCGGCAGATCAAGCATGAAATGAACCTCTTCGTTCACTCTTCGGCCACAACAAGCACACGACTTCGATTCCGCACAAGCGTATGCTGCTGAAGCACATCTTAGAAAGGCTTCAGGCCATGTCCAGGGAAAGATTTAAGCCGCCACCCGCCCAATGACCTCGGCGTGGAGCTGGGCACAGACATTCCAAGAAAAGCGGGCTGCTCGCTCGATTCCTTTCCGACGGAGATCTTCTCTGAAAACCCGATCTTCCAGAACCCCGCGCATCGCGTCGGCCCACGCCCGGTGATCCGCCGGATCAATAACAGCTGCCGCCGTGCCGGCGACCTCCACAAGAGCCTCGGCGCTGGAACAAAGGACCGGCGTCCCGCACCGCATGGCTTCCAGTACCGGTAATCCGAATCCCTCGTACCATGACGGCACTACAACCGCTTCCGCGCAAGCAAACAACAGCGCAAGCTGGGAGTCCGAAACACGTCCTGAGGTAAGCACCTCACCTGCTATGGGATGTTTCCGCAAACTCCGCCAAAAAGCGTGGCTCCCCCAGCCTTTCCCCCCCGCAAGAATCAACTTAACGCTACACCGTACCGCGGGAGGAAGAAGGGCGTAAGCATCGAGCAGGCACGGAATATTTTTGCGGGGCTCCAGCGTCCCGACGTGTAACAGGAACCTCTTTGGCAGTCCGGCCGCCCGCCGCTTCTCCTCGATTCCAGTCTTTTGAGGATACGGAAGGGGGCGGGGCGCCAACGGCACTACCGAAATACGTTCGGGCGGAAGGCCCAAAAGACTTATCATACGGTCTCTGGTGAAAGCGGAGATTGCGATCCAATGACAGGTCAACTCCAGGGCCGCGTCCATCGCCGCCTCCCATCGGGCCACCCGGTCGGGAGGCTGCCATTCCGGGTGCTCCAAGACCGATAGGTCGCAGCAGGTCGTAACAATAGGACCGTCAACCCTCACAGGCAGGTAGTTGGGCTCAAAATACGCCCGGTAGCGGCCTGCCTGGAAGCGCAGGGCGAACAACCGATGATATACCTCGAGAACCGTGGACTTCAGCCGTCGCTTACTGGAACCGGCTGTGTCACCCCCGAACGCAACGGCGGAAAGTGGCACAAGCCGAACGCGTTCTTTCCCGCTCGACGCTCCCGCTGAAAGGAACCGGCGTGGGAGCCAGGAGGAGAGAAATCCCACAGCCTTGCAGGATCCCTCGCACGGCCAATGAGAGAGGAGGTTTTCCACGTAAACACCGATACCGGTCCGGGGCCTCAAGAGACAGCGGTCGTTGACCAACACCACCGCGGCTCTGCCCGAAGTCATAGGTTCACCCTTATCTCCGGCACCTTACAGTTCAACTCGCAACCTACACCGGCCCCAGCCGAAACAATGCTGCGCGGGAAGTGAAGGGCAAATTGTAAGCAAGACCGCTCGGAGAATGCAACCTCATGCCGAGCCGGAGTTTCGCACTTCATAAACTTTTTAACAGACCTCGCCGCCGTTCTTCTTTTCCCTTTGCCACACAACATGCCGAGGCGTACAATGTCGCCTTCTTTTGGTCCGGCGCAATCTGCCGAGGTCCGAGGAAGTATCCCGTAGCACCAGAAAGAGTCCCGCGCTATGAACAGAAAAAGAATAGCGGTCATTTCAAGCTACCACGAAGAGTGCGGTGCGGCCTTTTACTCTTCGCGGCTGAAGAGACACCTTGCTGAACATGCTGACGTTGAAATCCTGAGGCTGGACGTAGGACTACTTCGCAACCGCAACAGAAGGGTCGTAAAGAAGGCAAACCGCCATATCGCCGAAATAGCACGGCGCATGAAGGATTTCGACGGGGTGTGTCTCCAGTTCGAGCCAGGCCTGTATGCGGCCCGGCCGAAATGGGCCTATCGCCGGGTGCTGCGTCTGTGCCGTGCCCACCATAATGTTGTTTTGACCGTTCATGGGTTCGAACGCCCCCCGGATTTCGACCTCATTTCACTGGCCGCCTCGCTCTTCTCTTTCAGCCCCAGGCGGATCGCCAAAACGATGCGGTTCCTCAAACAGCACTTCTCCTATCGCCACGCCGTCCGTTTCTGGCACCGATTGGAACGGCTCAAGGACGTACGGATCCTTACATTTTGCAAGGCCGACGCGAAGTTGTTGAAGATTTTCTTCGGTTTGACCCGCGTCTACGACTTTCCGATCACATACTACACTCAAGAAGAAGTTGAGGCCATCCGCAGGAGCTGCAACCGCAGTGAGCTTCTCCGCCGCTACGGCCTTAATCCAGCCAAGAAATACGTGGGGATCTTCGGGTTCCTCAGCAATTACAAAGGCCACCTTACCGCTATCAAGATGCTGGAATACCTACCTGAAGATTACCACCTGATAATTGTAGGAGGAGAACACCCTCATGGTCTGGAGCCGGATCTTCCAATAGGGAAGTACCTCCAGCAAATTTTATACTTTGCGGAGAAAGGCGGCGAACGCACGGTACCGCTTGCCGCGGCGATAATGGAGGCCAAACGTCCGGTCCTTGCCCCAGGAGTGGAACGGGTTTTCGGTGATTCCCCTTACGCCATCTTTCTCCCTTCCGGCAGGTTGACCTCCAGGGTACACTTTCTGGGCCAGCTCCCCGACGAAGAAATCGCCCGACTCCACACCGCTGTAGACTACGTTGTCTTGCCGTACATGCTCACAGCCACAGGCCAAAGCGGCTCCGGGCCAGGAACCCTGGCAGTCGAGTTTGGTACGCGAGCGGTTTTCAGCAATGTGCCGGTCTTCAGGGAAATGGCCAGATATTTCCGGGGCATAATGCGGTTTGCGAATGTGGGGAACCACATTGAGTTCGCACACGCGGTCCTCGACTACGACCTTCAACCTCCTGATCCGGAAGCCCGGCACGCGGCGCTCTCCAAGTACAACCCGCGGAACATGGCCGCTACCTACCTTCAGCTGCTGGGATTTGAAAACCTGCAAGTCAAACAGGATAGGGTGCCGGAGAAAACTTTCTGATGCCGCACAACGCCCCTACCTCGGATCCCCGTCAGGATCTGCCCGCTGACTGTCCAAGTACAGGCAACGGTCTTGCTCTAGTCCACTGCGGGCAAACAGCGCGGAAAGTTCTGGACGCTGTCCGCTTCAAACGTATAATGTGGGACATCGTCCGGTCCAGAGTAGTTTTTGGAGAGATTCTTATATACGATGTGAGGTGTGGGTCCTATGTGCTCCAGATTCTCGGTTCGACCCGGTGACCTGCGGAGTATCACTGACGTACTCACTGAGGGGCTACCTCAGCTTTCGGTCGCCGTCGTCGGCGACGTTATGCTGGACATCCACGCTTGGTGCACGGTAGAACGGATCTCTCCGGAAGCGCCGGTGCCCGTTGCGAGGCTGGAGCGGCAAGTCCATTCTCCCGGAGGCGCCAGCAATGTGGCGCGGAATCTTGCCTCCCTTGGAGCATCGGTGGCGCTTTTCGGTGTGGTGGGATGTGATTTCGAAGCACAGCTTCTCAGGCGCAGCCTGGAGGAGAAAGGCGTCAAGTGCGGCGGACTCCTGGAGGACCAAGATCACCAGACTATCACCAAGACTCGAATTATCGGGAATCACCAGCAATTGGTTCGAATCGACCGGGAGGGAGCGACTCGGCCCGCACCCGCGACCTTGCAACAAATGGTCCAGCGATTCGCCCGCGTCGTGCGCTCATTCGATGTGGTCATTCTCTCCGACTACCTGAAGGGTACCCTGACGTCCTCGGTTGCAAGAAGATGCACTGAAACCGCCCGCGCTGCGGGGGTTCCTGTTTTCGTGGACCCGAAGGGACGGGATTATTTCAAGTACCGAGGGGCTACGGCGCTCACCCCCAACCGCCGCGAATTGCGTGAAGCAACGGGAACCAAGGGTCACGATATGGCGAGCCTGGTGGAAGCGGCTCGGCTGGTGAGGCGGTGGACAGACGCCGACCATGTTGTTGTCACTCTTTCCGAACGGGGTTTGCTTTACGTACGGGAGGACGACTTCCTCCATGTACCCACTGATGCAAGAGAAGTGTTTGATGTATGCGGAGCCGGCGATACGGTGATAGCTTGCCTGGCGGCAGGTTATGCACTGGGTGTTCAGCCGCTTCCCTCTCTACACCTGGCGAATCTCGCGGCCAGCGTGGTAGTATCCCGCCCGGGGACGGCGGCAGTTTCCCTCGAAGACCTTCTCGGAGCGCTTGCAGATTCCGTCAGCCCCGCCCGGCGTTTTTCCACGCCGGTGGCCCAACTCGTCCGGTGCGCAGAAGCATGGCGCCGGGAAGGAGGCACGATTGTCCTGGTATCCGGCACTTTTCCTTGCCTGGACAACCGGCGCTTGCGTTTTCTTAAGAAGGCGGCGAAGCTCGGTGACCACCTGGTGGTCGTCATAACCCCGGACGGTGAAACCGGTAGCGGAGAGCAAGGCCGCCTTGGGTGTAACGAGGCCGCGCGCCTCGTGGCGTCTTTGCGTTGGGTGGACGCCGTAACAGTGCTGGACAGCCACACGTTGGCGGACCTTGTGTCCCGACTTATGCCCCATGTGGTTGTGCGCCCTTTAGACCCTGAAGCGGCACGAGCTTGGCCGACCGAGTTGATGGAGCAGCTGGGCACCCGCATTCTCTCGCCGCGCGCAGTACTCCGTTGAGGGCCTTCTCGTCCCCCCGGCCGTCCTGGCACTCTTCAGCCCGAATGGCTATCATTAGCGTTTTCCGAAAACCCGACTACGTAGTAACTTGAAGACCATGTCCGTTCACGAACACCACCCTGCAAACGACCCCGAAAGCCCGCAGCTGCCTCGCAACGTCGAATCCATTGATCCCAACTGTCGGCATTTTCTCGGGGAAAAACCCTGCGTGTTTAACAAGAAACACGACGTGGTTTGTGCCGAGTGTGTCTACCGATCACCGTTCTCTGAACTGGTACTTATCATCAAGCTGGACTTTCTTGGAGATGTCGTCCGGTTCGGTTCGGTACTTCCACCCCTGAAACAACGGTATCCCAACGCGAAAGTATACTGGATCACCCGGCGACCCGCCGACGAACTCGTGTCACTGATGGAGGGCGTTGATGTGATTCTGCCTTTCGATGCGGGTTCCGTTGAGATCATCAAGTCAATCCATTGGGATCTGGTGCTGAATTTCAGTAATGATATGACAAGCAGCGCTTTGGCGCGGGCGGTAACCGCCGGGCAGAAAATAGGATTCCTCCTCTCTGAGCGGGGTGCAATCGAGCCCACCAACGAAGCGGCGGCATATTGGTTGACACTGGCCTCTTTCGACCGCCACAAAAGAGCCAACACAATGAGCTACCAAGAAATTATGTATGCTATCGGCGGGTTTGCCCCTCCATTCGCCCGACCTCCCCTGGCGACGGTGCCTTTTCCTGGCGACGTTATCGTGCCCCGACTTCCTCCTGAGAGCACAACTGTAGGTATCAACGTAGGTTCGGGCAGCAGGTGGCCCGAAAAAATGCTTCCGCCCGAACGGACGGCCGAGTTGTGCCGTCGTATCATTAAGGCTTTACCAGAGATCCACCTGGTGCTTCTGGGAGGAAAGAGCGAGAGAGCGCGTCTGAGGTACCTTCACCGGGCATTGGAGCGAAGCGGGCGCGTACACCGCATCACAGGCGAGCAATCGCTCAAAGAGTTCGCAGGCGTAGTCCAACGATTGAACGCGCTGGTCACAGGAGATACATTGGCACTTCATTTGGCGGCGGCGTACAAGGTTCCCACGGTCGTCCTTTTCGGCCCGACCCAGCCAGCCGAAATTTTCGACTATTACGGCTTGATTCGAAAGGTGTACGATAAGGATCTCCCCTGTCTACCGTGCTACGGTCGTTGTACGAGGAACGGCGAGTGCATGGCGGCGATCGATTTGGACGAGGTAACCGCGCATGTGCGCCGTGCGTTGGAGAGCTGACATGGCCTTGATACAACTCAACCATGTCACGGTCAGCGTCTTTACAGGCAATGAAGGCGGGTCACTCAAACGCTTTCTTATCCAGGGCTGGAGGCGGAACCGCGAGCGTAAGATCATCCTCCATGACGTGACCTTCGAAGCTCGGCCGGGAGACCGAGTTGGAATCTTGGGATTAAACGGTTCGGGGAAGACGACCCTCATCAAGACCATTGCAGGGATCATGCCGATAGCATCCGGTTTAAGGCGTGTCGAAGGCAGCATATCGGCCGTTATGGCCTCGGGTCTGGGACTAGACGGTGAGTACACAGTTTCGGACAACATAAAACTCGGCCTTTCATACTTCGGAGCGTTGCACCGTTATCACGTCGACCTCGAGGAAGCGGTCTTGCGATTTGCGGGCCTTGAAGAGCGCCGTTACGATTTGTTCAAGACCCTCAGCAGCGGCTATCAGGCGCGGCTGGCTTTTTCGATTCTTCTTTTCCTTCAATCCGACATTCTCCTGATCGATGAAATTCTCGCAGCAGGAGATGTAAACTTCGTGCAGAAATCTAAAGAGGCGATGCTCAGACAGATAAATCGCTCAAAAATTACGGTTTTCGTCTCCCACTCCCCCGAGCAGGTCTGCGAAATCTGCAACCGGGGACTGGTCTTGCATGAAGGGCGGATCATCTTCGACGGGAGTGTAAAAGAAGCCGCCGAGCGCTACCGAGCCATAGCGGCGGGAGTACTCTCGTGAGCACTGAAGCAACCGGCCTGTACAACGTCGTGTGGACGGCATGGTATCTGGCATTCATGCAAGTGCACCGGCGATATGTAGGGTCGTTCATAGGGGTCTTGTGGACTCTGGTTAATCCCATCATGCGTGTTTTGGTTCTTTACATGGTCTTCACCTACATCTTCCCCTGCAACATTCCACATTTCCTGGGATACCTTTTTTTCGGCATTCTTGCTTGGGATTTCCTGGCTGCCTCTTGTACAACTGCAAGTCAGTCTCTTTACAACCGCAGTACGGTCCTCAGCTGTTGCACGGTCCCGCGGTATATGTTTGTACTGGTCGATGTGTTTTCCGAGTTTATCAACTTTCTTCTGGCGCTCTCGGCGGCAATGGTATTCGTGTACACGACCGACCTGCCGTTTCCTCTCTCAGCGTTCCTCTTGCCCGTGGTTCTGTTGCCCCTCTTCTTTTTCTCTGTGGGAATGGGATTGCTGCTTGCCAATGTCGGAGTGCGCTTCAGAGACGTTACGCATATGTTGGGGGTGCTCTTCCAATTCGCTTTCTGGTTCACACCGCTTGCCTACAAGACGGAACTGGCCCCCCGCGCGCTTCGGCTGATAGCACGGTACAACCCGCTGTGGTGGGTGATCCGACCGGTCCGGGAAGCACTGTACGATGGTACGTTTCCCGATCTCCCGGTCTTCCTTCTCGCGGCAGGTGCCGCCGCGCTGGCGCTGGGACTCGGACTGCTGGCCGAACGCCGCCTCGGCCCCTACAGCGTGCTGTACCAATAACAAGTATCAAAACTCCGCATT
>CAZGYL010000231.1:0-7774 GCA_964529985.1 uncultured Planctomycetia bacterium
CCTCCGGATAAAACTGTTCCCGAGGAATTCGTTGAGCTTTACAACGCAGGATCCGCACCGGTCGATCTTTCGGGCTGGTTTTTCTCGGACGGCATTCGCTATATCTTTCCCCCGGGTGTTTTGCTGCGGCCTGGTGGGTATATTGTTATTGCCGAAGACCCGGAAACGATAAGACGCAATTTCGGCTACGACCAGGCCCTCGGGCCTTACCAGGGACGTCTTTCAAACGAGGGAGAGATCGTGTGCCTGCGCTCTGCCGACGGCGCTGTGCAGGATCTGGTCCGGTACGGTGTGGGTTTTCCATGGCCTGTTGCTGCATGCGGCGAAGGCAGCAGCCTTGAGCTCATAAACCCGAGTCTTGACAATTCCCTGGGCGCCAACTGGCGCCCTTCGGGACTTCTGCCTGCGCAACAGGCAGAGCGCGTGTATTTTGTGCGCCCGGAATCACCCCAATGGCACTACCGAAAGGGCACCTCGGAAGCTTCAGATCCTGCCGACAAGTGGCGCCTGCCCGGTTTTTCTGAAGACGAAAGTTGGCTGGTGGGACAGACGGTCATAGGCTACGGGAACGATCCCACCACGACCGAGTTGGAGGATATGCGCAACGGATACACCAGCGTTTACTTCCGCCACACTTTCACCGTGGAATCAGAGGAGAATATTCCGGTTATTCTGAAGCTTGGACTGTTTGTGGACGACGGTGCCGTGGTCTGGATAAACGGCGTTGAGGTTGCGCGCATAGCAGTAGCCCAAGAGGATCCTCCCTATGACGCCACAGCCTCCCGCGGCAGAGAGCCGCGCTGGGAGTTCTTCTTTGTGCGGGATCCTTCAGCATGTCTGCGGGTCGGGGAGAACGTACTTGCAGCACAAGGATTCAACATTCGGCTGAGTAACGTCGACTTCTCTTTCGATGCCCAACTTTTTGTACCGGGTGCTCAAGATCAGGCCTCTGACTTTCAAGCCCCGCCCACCCCGGGCCGGCGCAACACGGTTTGGTCTGAAAACGCGCCGCCCGCAATAAGAAATGTGAAGCATACCCCTCAACAGCCGCATGAAAACGAAGCATTTGTGGTTACGGCCGAGGTTACCGATCCCGACGGAGTGCAAAGCGTAGCGCTCGCATATCAAGTTGTTCTTCCGGGACAGTACATACCCTCGCGCTTACCCTTGCCTCACAACATACTGCTGAGCAGCCCGGATACCGAACGAGAGATCAACCCTGCTTTTGAAGATCCGGCGAACTGGGTCACGGTGCCGATGCGCGATGACGGCACGGGCGGTGACCGCGTTGCCGGCGATCATATCTATACGGTGACTCTTCCTGGCCAGATAAACCGGACGCTTGTCCGCTACAGGATCACCGCTGTGGACGGAAAGGGAATGTCGGTGAGAGTCCCGTATCCTGATGACCCTTCCTTGAACTTCGCCTGTTTCGTTTACAACGGCGTACCCCCGTACGTTGCAAGCCGCAGGACCGTGCACAGGGAAGGCCCAGGCTACACCTATCCGGTTGAGGTCATGACCTCGCTGCCCGTTTACATTCTTATCACCCGTAAGCAGGACTATCAGCAGTGTGTCGCTTACAATTCGGGTTATCAGATCCCGAAATCAAACGAAGGTGCACGCGACAAGTTCAACTGGAACGGCACTTTCGTCTACCGCGGGATCGTATACGACCACATTAAGTACCGCCTGCGCCAGGCCAACGACCGCTACGGCGGGCGGGGAAAGCGGGATTTCCGCTTCCGCTTCAACAAGGGACATTACTTCCAGGCATACGACAACTACGGAAGGCCCTTTCCCAAGAAGTGGCGCACGATCAACACCGGGAAGATGTTTGATAACAAGCGCGTGGGAAACTTCGGGCTTACCGAAACCATGAATCACATGCTTTGGAACATGGTGGGGGTGCCGGCCCCGTATGTCTTCACCTTCCACTTCAGAGCGGTGCAGGGGCCTGATGAAGTTCCACCGGGGCCCAACGGACAGTACCTGGGCGATTTTTGGGGCATGGCGCTTTGTTTCGAGGATTACGATGCGCGATTCATTGAGACGCACAATATGCCCGACGGCAACCTATACAAACTTAAAGATGGGGTTTTCGACGGCAACGAGCTCAAGCGCAATCAAGGGCGCTACTCGGTGAAGGACGATTCGGACTTCCAGAATATCAGGCACAACCTGAGGCCGAACCGGAGCGACGAATGGCTCAACAAGCACGTTAATTGGGACGAATGGAACCGTTACCACGCGGTCGTTGAAGCGATCAGGCATTATGACTTCAAGCCTTCGGACACGCATTCCAAGAACCGCGCCTGGTTTTTCGAGCCTTATCCCGGAAGTCCCTACGGGCGCCTCTGGCTCCTGCCGTGGGATTCCGATGCCAGCTGGGGGCCCAACTGGAACCAAGGAATCGATTATCCCAAGAACGCTATCTTTTCAGGACGCGGCAGAGAGCCGTACAAGATGAACTACCGCAACAATATACGCGAGTTCCGCGATTTGATCTGGACCCGTGAGGTCATTGAACAAATGATCGACGACCTTGCAGAGCGCATCAGGGAGTTTGCCAAAGCCGACCGGGACAGGTGGCGCGGTGCGCCTTCGGAAGCGGGTTACCAGGATTTCGGATCGTTGGAGGCGAAAGTCGCCGACATGAAGCGCTTCGCCTTTGTGGGTTGGTCGGGAAGCACCGGTCCTACGGTACCGGCGGGAGGCAGAGCGCGGCACCTTGACAACCTTGCGGCTGCCGAGGGCGAGGCCGCCAAGATACCTGAAACACCCACCGTAACATATGTGGGACCGGCCGGATATCCGATAGACGCATTGCGTTTCAGGGCAAGTGAGTTCAGTGATCCTCAGGGCGATTCCTTCGGGGCTATGCGCTGGCGGATCGGCGAGATCACTCCTCCCGGAACCCCGTTCAATCCTAAGGTGCCTCGAAAGTACGAATGGCCTGCGCTTTGGGAGCGGGAATACACGAGGTATCAAGCCGAGGTTACGATCCCGAAGAGCGTGGTGCGTCCCGGTGGCTTATATCGAGTGCGCGTGCGTATGAAGGATTCAACAGGCAGGTGGAGCCACTGGTCCGAACCGGTTGAGTTTACAGCGGGAGAGCCGCTTGAGCCCATCCCGGCCCTTGAAGGCCTGCGTATAACCGAAGTCATGTATCAGCCGAAAGAAGATTTCGGCCTGGAGTTTATCGAAATAGCCAATGTGGGAACCCAGCCCGTTGACCTGACCGAGGTATCGATCCGCGGAAGCGTGAGCTTCTCCTTCAGCCTTGGTACCGTAGGCCGTCTTGAGAGTGGATCTTACCTGCTTGTGGTTCGAAACAGAGCGGTTTTCTACAAGCTCTTAGGAAGCCTATCTGTGCCGATTGCTGGTGAATTCCAGGGCGAGTTGCCCGATACAGGCGGGCACCTGCAGCTTGTGTATGGAAGTGCGCACGTCATTCTTGACTTCACCTATGATCCTTCTTGGTACCCTGAGACGGCAGGCAGGGGCCGATCGCTTGTAATCCGCGATGAGATCGGCCCTCGGGAGCTGTGGGCTGAGCGCACCGGCTGGCGGCCGAGCCGCGACCCGGGAGGTTCGCCTGGAGAGCCTGATCCTGCGTACCCCGGCGGACTGCAGCGCAAGGGCGATTTGAATCAGGACGGCAGGCTTACGGTTTCTGACGCAGTCAGTTTACTGCGACTTCTCTACGGCCACACAGGTTCGTTTCCCTGCGGCGAAGGCACGTTGGAAGAGGAATCCAACCGCGTGCTTTACGATCTTAACGGCGACGGATCGGTTAATGTGGCCGATATAGTTTATCTGCTCGCATACCTGTATACCCGAGGGCCTGCGCCTGTCGGCGAAAGCGATTGGCTTTACCTTCCGGGCTGTCCGGATGCACCTGCACGCTGATCCCACAGGGACTCCGTGCTTGCGCGGGGCAAGCGGATAGAGCCGATTCGGGCTGCTCGGGGGATTGCTTGCTGCGGTCCGGCCCCGTAGGCTTGGAAGCGAGGGGCTGAAGCAGTCTTGTTACATGCGTTCGAGAGGTGACGCGTGAGAGAAGGAAAATCCTTGATAGCTCGAATTTTGATCCTTGGTCTCCTAGGTGTTTTGCTTGGGACGATTCCTCAGGCTGCTGCGGGCCGGGCGCGGCGCAAGAGAAAAGGCGAGGTGCCGCCTGAGGTGCTCGGGATCGAGCGTAAGCTGGAGGAGCTTGCAGCTCAGGGATCGACCGGGCTTTCCCGCGCTTTCAGGCTTTACTGCACAGTTGAAAACAGTCGCCGGTTTGAGGAGGCCGAAAGATACCGGCTGCACCGATCGCTGCTTGAAGCGATAAGAAAGCACAGCGGCTCGGGGACGGTCGGAGTCCTCAAACGCACGCTCCGTTCCAGCTCCAAGATGTTTTTTCCTGCAAGGGTTGTGGCAATGAAAGCTTTGCTTGAGCGTAAGCTCCCCCTTGAAAGATCCGAGCGGGTTAAGCTTTTGAAGGAGCTTGCGCGGAGCAAGGACCTGCAGACTTTCATTTGGGCTGTGAGGCTGCTTGGTAAGGCGAGGTGGTCTGAGGCGGTTGAGGCACTTGTGGAACTTCTCGGGGAGTTTCAAGGCTCGAGTGGAAAGAACTTCGTGCGGCGGAGCATAGTCGGGACCGAGCTATACAGGGTTTTGGGGAATCTGGTAAGGCCGGGGGCTGCAGCAGGCGAGGTGAAAGCTGCATGGGAAAAATTGGGTCGGAAAGTACCTGCAAAACCTGATTACAGCCCTGGACTGAGCGGCTCAGGACGGACGGTTTCGTTTTTCGGTGATGTGATTTCACCCCTTTCGGTGTTTGCCATCGATCACTCGACAAGTATGTTGCAGAAAGTGCGTCTCAGCCTTTCAGGGCATGGAACGGTCACTGGGAAGAAGAAAGGCGGGGAACGGGGGAATCGGGAGCAGAAGGTGCTTATAGTTAAACGTGAGCTCATTCGGATGATCCGCTCACTTACCGAGGACTACCGCTTCAACATTTTATGTTACAACGCCAAGGTATACCCTTGGCGGGCTTTAAGGCTCCATGCCGCCAATTCCTCCAACAAAGCCTCTGCCGAGAAGTTCGTGAAGGAGTTTGAAGTCAACAGGGGAACGAACATTTACCAGGCCATGAAGACGGCTTTTATGATACGGGGGGTCGAGACGATCTACTTGCTTTCCGATGGATCTCCTTCGGTGGGAGGAAGGCAGCCGGAAATAGAAAGGTTGGTGCGTGTGAAAAACTACCTGAGAGCGGTACGCGTTGTCACATACGGATTCACGCCCGAGGGACGGGGGGCTTTTGACGAAGCGTTTATGAAGCGGCTCGCCAGTGAGAATTGGGGTTGGTACCGCCGCCTCAACAAGTAGCCTTCGAAGCGCAAGCGGCACCCTTCTCAGGCACTTCCCATGCCTTGTTGTTTCTCTGCTTCCTTCTCTGTGGCATAATGCTACTGAATGGACTTCATTGGATGGATCCGGCTGAAGCAATGGATCCAGGTGGCGTCATGCCGAGATCTGCATTTAAGAAGAGAGGATTTTTCGGAAGTGCTTTCCGGCTTAAGGTGGCTTGGATTTCTCTCTGGGCCTTCTTTGCGGGGCACGTCGAAGCGACTGCGGGTGAGGCGCAGGCTGCCGGGCGCGTGACACGGCGTTTTGGCATCGGTTTCCTCACAGAGCCGATTCCTGACTTTGAGTTCAGCGTTTCAGAACTTCCCGGTAGTCTTCTCATTTCTGCACCCGACGAAGAAGAATGCGACGGCCCGACTTTCCCGTCGGGATTCGGTGAGCAAACAGATGAAAGCGAAATCGACAGCTATGGTCCGTGGAGCGAAAACTTACCGCCGTCTGATTATGTGCCGGAACCGCGCGGAGGGCGCAGCCTGCTTCAGATCGGCCCTGAGGATCTTGTGGGAATCATAGAGAGAAATCTGGCTCCCGGCAGTTGGGATGAGAAGCGAAACACGATATCAGCGGCCGGCGGCGTCCTTACAGTGAGGCACACCCCGCAGGTGCTTGAGCAGATCGCCTCCTTGCTTGAAGCTCTTAAGGAGCGGCGGGAGCGAATGTTCTCGGTGGAAGTTGCGGTCGTGCCTCCCGGTGCACTCGACGGTTTTCCCCCGAATCGCGGCTTGTGGATCTCCGGAGAAGAGTTTGAGCGGATCGTGAATCGGGCAGGTGCCAAAGGCCGCAGGTTTACCTTGGTTGCCTACGATGGGCAGAGGACCGGTGTACATGTAGGCGGAAGCTGCACTGTGCTCTTCGGTTTCACGATTAATCAGACCGGCGTCTTGCCCGTTGCCAACCCGGAGCTCAAGGCCGTCCCTGTCGGCTTTATTGTTACGGTAAGGCCGCGGTGTGTCGGAGAAACCGACTGGGTGCTTCTGAGTTTGCGTGTGGTGCGCCGTTCGTTCGAAGGAGAAGGTGCCAAGCGGTCCGGGCCGTACGGCGAGTACGAGCTTTTAAACATTCGGGAAGGGAAACTTGCCACCGCGTCTTTGGTGAGAAAAAGGGAGGCGGTTGTAGCCGGCCGACTTGAAGGTGCAGCCGAAGGAATCGTCGAATCTCTGGTCCTCGCACGTGTCACGCCTTATGTGGCACATGGCAAAAAGGCCAGAAAAAAGTTAAACAACGGTAGCTCTGCGGGCGGCCTTTCCCTCAGGGTTTACGACATCGAATACATTCTTCGCCGAGCGGGCGTGGCAGGCGCTGCTCTGGAAAGGCTTCCGGCCTGTCCCAAAGAGATCGAGCTTGTGATCAAGAACACGATCGACCCCGCTGGTTGGGTTGATTCACACGCGCGGTTGGAGGTGGACGATACGAAGCTCATTGTTTACAACCGCCCTTCAGTGCACCGCGCAGTAGAGCGTCTTCTTTCTCAGTGGATCCACCGAGCCGGTTCTGTGGTCGTGGTCGAAACTTGGGTTGTGCGTGGATCTGCTTCAGCTTTGCAGAAGCTTTTGGCTTTGTGCGGACCAGGAAATACACTGCCTGAAGACTGGCGCAAAGCAGCCCTCAAGGCGGGCCTGAGCCTGGCTGCGGCCGGCGGCGTATGCGGCTTGCCCGGGAAGTGGCTGCAACTTGCAGGCGCGCATTTCCGCACATACGTTGCGGACTACGAATGCATTGCAGGGGGTGTTACGTTCCAAGTACCAACACTACCGGACCCGCTTATGCAGTCTGCAGGTTCAGGTTTCGACCTTAAGTGTTTGGTTGATCCGTTGCCCGGCGGATTGATAGAGCTTTCTGTGCGCTTGGTTTTGGCTGATACTCACTTCGGCCGGGAGGCCCGGATCCAGGTTCCGTGGCCCGTACCGGGCCCCCGCAAAATGGCGTTGCTTCCCGTGAAAATCGATACTCCTTCACAAGAGGCGTGGGTCTTGGACCGCAAGCTGGCCATTCCGCGTGCAGCTCCGGTGCTCCTTGAAGCCCGTGTAGAAGGAGAACGTTCGATTGCTTGTATTGCGCGGGTTAGGTTTTATTCCGGGATCCGATGAATATGCTTCGGAAGATCGCGTTGTTTTTCACCGCGCTTGTTTGCCTGGAATCCCGCGGAGGGGACGTCCCGCAGGAGATGCGTATTTTCAAGATCGGCACCCTTACCGCATGCCCTCCTCCTGAGCGTATTAAATTCAACTTCGGCGGAAGGCTTGCCATTATAAGCTCTGCGCAGGTGGAGCTTGAGGATAGGGTATGGGGAGTACCGCCGCGGATGCTCAGCCCTGCGCCGGATATCTTTTCTTCCGATGCAGGCGGGTCATCC
>CAZGYL010000232.1:0-2941 GCA_964529985.1 uncultured Planctomycetia bacterium
CGGACACCTCCTTTACTCTGCGCACACCCCTCAAAGCCCACCGTGTGAGTACAGGATCATTATACATTAAGTCAGCTTAATTAGGAAGCGAAAAAATAGGGGAATCCGGTGGAATCGGGGAGCCTGGCTCCGCAGCGAATTTCACACAAAAGCGCGGAATCCCCTGCATAGAACATAATCCCCCACACCTGGCCGTGGGGTCGGTCGGGATTCGCTGTCGCTTATCTGTTTACCTCCGTCCCGCAAGAGAGTAAGTTGTTCTGGTCGGATCCTTTTTCGAGCTGAGCAGCGAGGAGCTTTCCCATGATCTCGAGGTTTTTTGTCTTCACTTTCGCTTTGAGCATTCTTCTGAATCTCCTACCCTATTCACTTGCCCATGGAACGCCCCGATCAGGGAAGTGTCATAAGCCCAACATAGTATTCTTCCTCGCTGACGATCTTGGATACGCGGATTGTGGTTTCAACGGCGGCAAAGACATAAACACGCCTGCCATAGACCGCCTTGACCAAGCAGGTTTATCTTCGACTCCTTTTACGTTCAGCCTCTCTGCTCTCCCACAAGAGCCGCCCTCCTTACAGGCCGCTATCCCATGCGGTACGGACTTCAAGTGGATGTAATTCGCCCTCACTATCGCTACGGCCTTTCTCTTG
This sequence comes from uncultured Planctomycetia bacterium, assembly GCA_964529985.1. GTDB lineage: Bacteria > Planctomycetota > UBA8108 > UBA8890 > UBA8898 > CAZGYL01. Next base: position 652 of record CAZGYL010000232.1, read on the forward strand.
AAGAAAGAACTCTAAGTGAAGCGCTCCGTGAAGCCGGGTACACCACCGCGATCTTCGGTAAATGGCACCTTGGAAGCTTTGATCGCAAATACTGGCCCAACGCGCGAGGCTTTGATTACGCCTACGGCCACGTATTCGGAGCTCTTGATTACTTTACTCATATGCGAAACGGCATTATAGACTGGTACCGAAACGGAAAGAGGATAAGGGAAAACGGCTATACCACGGAGCTTATTGCAAGAGAAGTCGTCAATTACGTAAGGAGGTATGACTCGGAAAAACCTTTCTTTCTTTATATTCCCTTTAACGCTGTCCACAACCCTCTTCAAGTGCCGGAGCGCTACTTGAAGCCCTATTCCAAGCTCAAGGGCAAAAGAAGACTCCTGGCAGGCATGTTGAGCGCCCTTGATGAAGCAATAGGCGAAATAATAGAAGCGATCAAAGAGAAGGGTCTTTATAGACGCACCCTCTTTGTATTTTCAAGCGACAACGGAGGGTTCGCTCCCGGGAGAGTTACAAACAACGGACCTCTCAGAGCGGGCAAGGCGACTCTCTACGAAGGAGGAGTAAGAGCTTGCGCTTTTGCAACCTGGGAAGGTTGCATACCCGGAGGGAAAAGAATAAATGAGCCTCTTCATATCGTCGATTGGTATCCCACTCTGATCAAGCTTGCAGGCGGCACTTTGAATTCTCCGCGGCAAAAGTTTCCCATCGATGGCCAAGACATTTGGCCCACCTTAGTGGAAGGTAAGCCTCCGCCCCATGAAGCCATACTGCTTAACTGTGCCCCTACCTCTGGCGCCCTCAGAAAAGGCCCCTGGAAGCTTAAACTCTCCAGAAAAAGAGGAGCTACCCTTGTAGAACTTTATAATCTCGGAATGGATATAGGCGAGAAGCGGAACTTAGCGGATAGATATCCGGAAAAGGTAAAAGAGCTTTCGAGAATATACGACCGCTTGGCCTCTCAGGCGGTTCCACCGCTTTCGCCCAGAGCGAAGAGAAAGCGTTAAGCAGAAGCTCAGGAACCAGTTCACAACGCAGGTTGTAGGCTTGAAGATTCTTCTGACGCCTCTGAATACCCGCTAAGATCGAGTCAAGAAGTTACACACACTCACGGCATTGCTTCGCCAGAGTGCTTGAGTACTCGTTTCTCCGGCAGCATAATGAGGAGGGGGCACCGAATCCTGAGGTTCCGCTGTGTTCATTCCGTCCGAAAGTCGACCGCGGCGGAAAGGACCGTTCCAGCGCCTCTTCTCCGCTCTTTTCCTGCCTGTCTTTCTATCCCTTGCAAACGGCGCGCCTTCCGCCGCAGTGCCGTTTGAGCACCGCGGAGATTGGAGGCATAGCAAGGGCGATAAGAACTTCCACAGGGCGAGCCTGTTTTGGGGGCTTTGGCTTTCGAGCTTGCGCTCGGAAAGTTTCTGCGCATCCTTCAGAGGTGCTTCCGCGATGTACTCAATCCCCACAATGGAAACCGCGAGGCCTACAGAGCAACAGGCTGGGCCGATTTAGGCCTCATAAGAACCCGCAGCACCGCAAGCCGCCCAAAGCTGCTTGAAGAAAATTGCTGCCTTAAGGTTTACGCTTTCGGCAGCCAACACGACCGCTTGCTCCTTTATGCAAGCCGGCTGACGCCGGCCTCATTGGTGCGGACAGAGTCGGGAGAGCTTGAGATCTTTGCAGGGAAGAAATACTTGGGAAGCGGAATCGCCCGCCCGGTGCCGGAGTCCGAAATCGTACTCCGATACGTAGCATTTGCCGAAGGTGAAAATATCTCTGTAAGAAAGACGGAAACGGAGATTTTCCTGAGCCCGATCTCTGAGCCGTGGCTGCTCTTTTGGTACGGACCAAAGTCTCCCTTTTACAGATCCACGATTCCGAACCTCCTGTGGAAAATGCCCCCGTGGTCGAATTCATGAAAACGTCCCCTGCCAGCCTTCCCCGCCTTTCAGGCTTGCCTGGCGAAAAAGCTGGAAGGGCGAACCCATCTTCAATACCTGCCAGCCTATTGTCTCAGGCGGCAAAGTGTTCGTGGGCACGCTGAAAGGCGTGGTTCATGCGCTTGAGCTTTCAACCGGGAAAGATATCTGGAGCTGCACAGTGGGATTTCCTGTTGTCCACACTCTTGCAGCGGACGAAACGCGTGTTCATGAGTTCGCAGTTGATGGGTCTGCAACCGCATTGAATCTCCGGAACGGCTCGGTCGTGTGGAAAAAAACAAGTCTCAAGGCGCGGCTTTTCAGCAGCGCGGCTTCTTTGGGCGGGAAAACTCTATATTGGAAGCAGGGAT
>CAZGYL010000232.1:3041-7752 GCA_964529985.1 uncultured Planctomycetia bacterium
CGCACCCACCCTGCAGGGCCCAAGAGACTCGGAGGCTGGACCCCCGAGCTGCAGAGACTTTTCTTCTGGCCGGTAACGTATGGAAGCAAGCCCACCGACATCAGGTTCAAGGCCCGCAGCGTGGAGGACATACTCAAGGAACAAGACATGCTTGTGCACTTCTACAAAAAGAATCCGGCGATAAGGACATGCGTCGTCCTTGAGATTGAAAACGGCCGGGAGCCTTACGTAACAAGCCTTACCGCTTGTTGTGTAAACGGCGGTGTATCGGCTCCACCTGCTCTTGCGGCAGACGGCAGGCTTTATACGAGCTTCAGGACAAGCGCTGCGGAAAGAGGTTTTGTGGACATAACAAGGTGCGCCGCCGGACATTCCAACATTTCGACAGGTAAGATCGACAGGCCCATTCTCTGCGGCGGACCTGAAGGGGTAAGCGAAGTGATAGGCAGGCGCTGCCCCTTTGAAGTAACAAGCGACGAGACCGTTACCCCTTCAGGCGGAGGGTATCTTCTTTTCGGGATCCGCTGCGATGAAACTCCCGGTGCAATAGATGTAAGAGACGGCTCGGGCTTCAGGGTCCAGCCGGCCTTCCTGCCCAGGGCCTCCGATCTCCAGCCCACCGGCAACGGGCTTGCAATAAGCGGAAAGTACGTGCTCTTTACGAAATTCAGCACCGTTGTCTGTTTCCGCGGTAAGAGTTTTAAAACTATCGGCTCATAGCCGGGAACGGCGGGAGGCACCAGCTCACGAAAACCCCGGTTACCCGCTCCCTCCGGCCTTCACCTCGTGTACGTTGAAGTTCTCATCGAGCCACAGCCCGATTACCTCCACATGCGGATATCTACGCTTGAGGATCTTCACGGCTTCCTCAATATGCCTGAGCTGTTCCCGCGTTCCGGCCGGATTCCCCGCACAATCATGGTGTCCGGCAACAGCGATTCCTAAAGAACCGTGCTTTTCAACGGAAATATCACAGCGCGCGAATATGGATTGCACCCTTCCCGCATCGCCGCCCGCAGCAAGAATCAGATTCGGGCCGGGCTCGGTGATCATGTCAACATACTGCGCGTCGAAACGCCTCCGGAGAAATTCTATCACAGGCAACTGCACCCTGCCGTCCATGCAGTTTACAGCCGTGCAAAACTTCATCCCACAGTCCTCCCGCTCTTCTTGGCCGCCGGCCGTCTCAAAACGAAGTTTCCAAAAACGGTTGCCATTTGGTCGCACGCACCTAAGACCTGAAACATGTTATCAATTCAGCTCCACAGCCATCAATAGCGCTTTGCCTCACATCCAGTGATTGACAGCCGGAAATCACCGTGCCGGTCATACAGCGCGGTATGGCGGAACATAATACGATATGATACGGTGAGGGCGTTTCCGGTTGAGAGTTTCTCCCGGTGCCGGAAAGAATTCCCGGCGATTCGCAGGCGACGATAAAATCGAAAACCGGGTGTACCGATGAGACAAACTCAATTGCTTCTTCGATCGCTTCTATCGGCAGCGCTTATTTCAGCTTCGGCTTTTGCGGCTTCCTCCCCGCCCAACATCCTCTTCTGTATCGCCGATGACGCTTCCTATCCGTTTATGGGAGCTTACGGCTGCAGGTGGATAAGAACCCCGGGTTTTGATCGGGTGGCCCGGGAGGGGATTCTCTTTACCAATGCCTACACTCCTAATGCCAAGTGCGCTCCGTCAAGGGCTTGCATTCTGACCGGCCGGAACTCCTGGCAACTTAAGGCCGCGTGCAACCACATTCCTTACTTTCCTCTGGAATTCAAGACTTACGCCGAGGTCCTTTCCGAACACGGCTGGTTCGTAGGCAAAACCGCCAAAGGGTGGGCCCCGGGAGTCGCGCTTGACAGGCGGGGCCGGAGGCGGCATTTGGCTGGGATCCCTTTTGACAGGCGCAGGGCGAAACCACCGGCCCGCGGTATCGCGCCTGTCGATTACGCCGGCAATTTCGAGGACTTCCTGAACGCTTGCCCCAAAGGGCGGCCGTGGTGCTTCTGGTACGGCTGCTACGAGCCGCACCGCGGGTACGAATACCGTTCCGGTGTTACAAAAGGCGGGAAGCACCCGAGCGATATTCCAGAAGTTCCTCCCTTCTGGCCCGACAACGAAGTCGTACGCAACGACCTACTGGATTACGCCTTTGAAGTCGAGCATTTCGACAGGCACCTTGTCCGCATGCTGGACCTTCTCCAGAAGCGGGGGCTCCTTGAAAACACCCTTGTAGTGGTCACTGCCGACAACGGAATGCCCTTCCCGCGCGCCAAGGGGCAGGAATACGACTTCTCCAACCACCTGCCTTTGGCGATCATGTGGAAGAAGGGAATCAAGAATCCGGGCCGGGTCGTGCACGACTACGTGAGCTTTATAGATTTTGCTCCGACTTTCATCGAACTTGCCGGCCTCAAATGGGAGGAAACCGGCATGAAACCGTCGCCCGGCATGAGCCTCACCGACATCTTTTTCTCCCCCAAGGCAGGGATCGTAAACCCTCGCCGCGATCATGTCCTGATCGGTAAGGAGAGGCACGATGTGGGCCGACCTCACGACTGGGGCTACCCCATAAGGGGAATAGTTAAGAACGGGAAGCTTTACCTGCGAAATTTCGAGCCTTCCCGTTGGCCCGCCGGAAATCCGGAAACCGGTTACCTGAATTGCGACGGAAGTCCGACCAAGACTGAAATCCTGAAGGCCGCAGGGGATCCAAAACGCAGGCGATACTGGGAGTGGTCTTTCGGGAAAAGACCGCCTGAGGAGTTTTACGATCTGAAAAACGATCGCGTGTGCCTGAAGAACCTCGCGGCACAGGCTCGCTTCCAAAAAGAGAAGAACGCTCTGCGCGGCCAGCTCTTCGAAGAGCTCAAGAAACAGGGCGACCCGAGAATGTTCGGCAGGGGACACATATTCGAGCAGTACAAGTACGCCGACCAGAGGCATCGAAACTTTTACGAGAGATATATGCGCGGTGAGAAACTCAAAGCCGGCTGGGTCAACCCTTCGGATTTCCAGAAGCCGCCTTTGCCTTAGAAGCGAAAGCCGCCCTCTTTGGATCTTCCAAAAGCCCTGCCTTCCCCCTTCAGCCCAGCAGGATCAGGGACTTGTAGACCTCCGGATCTGTCTATCCCTTTTCTTCTTCATAGGCTCCCCCATAGAAGACCGCCAATCTTGGTAGCGCTTAAAAAGCCGTGCGGTGATACGGGGGTACCGCCGTGAAAGATCCTTTCTTTCGCCTATATCTTCCTGCAAGTCATAAAGCTCAATCGCTCCTTTGCGGTTTTTCAAAAGTTTCCACCTCCCGTTGCGCACCGCCCAGAAGCCTTCGCCGCCGTCCCAGAACAAAAATTCGTGCAGCGGCCCCTTCTGCTTTCCGTTTATCAAAGGAATAAGGCTTTTACCATCGTACGCACGTCCTTGAGGAAGTTCAACTCCCAAGACGTCACAAATGGTGGGCATGATATCCAGACTGATCACCGGCTCGTCGCAAATGCCGGGCTCGATATGGCCGGGCCAGGTCATGATGAAAGGAACTCTGATCCCACCCTCGTATGTGCTGTGCTTATAACCCCTAAGCGGCCTGTTGTCGGCCGTAGTTCTTTTCGCACCTCCATTATCCGTCAAGTAAAAGATCAGGGTGTTTTCATAAACCTTCTTCTCTTTAAGGGCCTCAATCACCCTGTTTACGGCCATGTCCATTCTGTAGAGCATAGCCAGGTAGACATTCCTGTTTCTGTTACCGGAGTTGAACCGCCTGATGTCATCTTCAGGCGCCTGAAGCGGCCAGTGTACGGCGTTAAAAGCAAGATAAAGGAAAAAGGGCCTGCCCCTCGAGGCGTGCTTTTCAATGAAAGCACAGGCTTCACGGGCCAAGTTGTCCGTAAGGTAACCGCTGTCGTTGATTGTTTCGGCGTTACGATAGATACAGTTGTATTCACGCCCGGTCTTGCAGGTCAGGTCGAAATAATCATGCGCTCCGTGGCCCAGAAAGCCGTAGAATTCGTCAAAACCGCGCTTGAGCGGATGATACGCCGGTTTTATACCCAGGTGCCATTTCCCGAATACGCCCGTTGCATATCCCTGCGCTTTGAGTAAATCGGCCAATGTTATTTCACTCAAGGGCAGCCCAAGCCTCGAATCGCTGCACCTATAAAAACCGTAACGCTGCTGGTATCTCCCGGTCAACAAACCGGCTCGTGAGGGCGCACATACATATGCACTGACATATCCGTTTGTAAAAATCCGCCCCTCCCGGGCCAAGCGGTCGATTCCCGGGGTCGCCACTCCGCGAGGGTGTTCGTGATAGCTCACATCCCCGTAACCCTGATCGTCGCTCAGTATGATAACGAAGTTGGGCTTATTCGCCCCACTGCCCGCGTAAACCGCAGGAGCTGCGGCCCCTAAGACCGCAAGAAGCAAGGCCATCCTTCTCAGTAGCTTTTTCATAGGCATCTCACCTGGAACAACAGATTCCACTTATGCGCACTCTTTGTCAGTCCGGCTCAGCGGCCGCCATAGCCGAAAGAAGGCTCAACAAAAAAGTTGCTTCCTGCATAATCCTTCCTTTCCCGGAGCTGTGCTCAGGCGCTTGGGATAGGCGGCTCTTTCGCCTATATCACCGTGCGTAATTCATAGACACCCTTTCGACGCTGGGCGCCCGCATTAGCGGGCGCATCCCCCCCTTCTGCCAAATCGGCAGGTGCGG